>NZ_JBNDHT010000133.1:0-20168 GCF_056755115.1 Rhizobium sp. SVR5-2C
CCGGTGCTCAACGTGGAGAATTCTGCCGAGCCAAGCGTGGCCGCGGTTTCAAGCGAGAGGTCCCGCGGCACAAAGAGGATGAGCATCTCGCTTCTGTCGACAACGCCGGTAAAGCAGCCACCAAGGGAATGGATCTGAACCTCACCGGGACCCGCGGTAAACGCACTTCTTGCGGCATCAGTCCGGATCTGTCCGGACAGCAAAACAGTCATTGTCCAGTGATCGACCGGATCCCGCCGAACATGTCCCGGCAGGCTGGAAAATTCGAGGCTGTCAGTACTGATTTGGGCAAGGACAAGACTGCCGAGATCCCAAAGCTTCTGTCGGCCCCTGAAGTCGGTTGTCGTTGGTTCGACCTCGGTTAGTTCAAGCATGGCCGCGAAGCTATTGCGCCACGCGGCAAACTGGTCCGATCGCGCCAGCCCCTCGGTCGAAAATTCAAAGGATGGCAAATACGATGCCCTCCCCATGACCGGCATCTCGCCCGCTGCTTCGTAAGCCGAGGTTTCGAGCCTCTCACCGTCGAGTTGCCTCTCAAGCAACGTGGCATGCGTCAGGACATCTTCGGTTGTCATCGCATCACCTCCAGTTGGCCGATGGCAACACGCGATCGGCCCGCTTGTTATGCTGGGGTCGTTGAGTAAGCGATTTGTTTTCCGCAGGTGTCTGAGGCGACCTTTCTTTTGCCCGGGGCAGATATTATTCCACGGGACCCCTCAGCAGTCGGCTCAGTATGTTACGACGTGCCCCCTGGCAGTCGCTTTGCCTCCTACCCGCAATTTAACCTTTTCGACTGCTCTTCTCAACTGTCAGATGCACGAAGGTCTGGTGACCTGTCTTGCAGGGGCCTCACGTTGTCCTCGCGCCAAAATAGATCAGTCGCGCGCTGCTGATGCTGCTTCACGACCCACGATCTGCGTCAGCCTTTGAACTGCCCGACAGCAGCGTCGCGATCCACTTTCCCGACGGTGTGCCCGCGCAATACACAGTGAACGCAATAAGGATAGGCACGCCGATGAAGGCGCCCGAAATGCCCCACATGAAGCTCCAGAAAAACACCGCAAAGATAACGGCAAAGGGGGATATTGCCAGCGAAGCTCCAGTTAGCCGCGGTTCCAAGTAACTGCCGATGATGAATTGGATCACGTTGAGGCTCGCGAAAATGACGACCGCCGCCTGCCACGAATCGAATTGGGCGATGGCAAACAGCGTCGGAAGCGCGGTCGCGACGAACGGCCCGAGAAAAGGGATGTAGTTAAGCGCGAATGCGATTGCGCCCCAAGCCGCCGCAAGTTCAAGTCCCGCGCCCAGCGCAAACAGCCAGACGACCAATCCAGTGAGGATACTGGCGAACGTTCGCACGATCATGAAGCGGCGCAGTTTTGCACCAATCACCCGATTGGCCGTCAGGATGCGCATTCCGTGAGGCTGGGCTGCGGGCGCCATAAGGCGTGCATTGAAATCTTCCACCTCGAGCAGGCCGAGCATGATGAAAATGAAGACCAAGACGGCGAAACCGGCGAAGCTGTTCACCCGGAGAGCCGTTCCCTGGACAAAGCGAACCAGCCAGGCAACATCGAAGCGGTCTGCCAAGGGGCCCGCGACAGCGAGGCCGTGCCCTTCCAGCCAGTTTGCCCAGTCGATATAGATCGTCTGGAAGCGGTCGGCGTTGACGAAGAGCCATTGCGCAAGCTTGCCGAAGCCCCACGCGACTGCAGACCCGATGGCGACAATAGCAACCATGGTCACGATCAGCGTGATCAGAAGTGCCAGGAGCTTCGGCAGCCAGCGCTGCAAGGTGGCTTGACACGGCCAGACCAGCGCAATGACGAACAAGGAAAAGATAAGCGGCGCGAAGATCGATTGCGCGACGTAAAGCAAAGCGAGCACAAGGATACCGGTCGCTACCGAACCGACCATGCGACTGCCGCCTGCTTCTTGCATACTCGCGCCCCTAGAACATTGTTTCCATTTTCCAAGCTCCGTCCCATAAAATCCGAGCTCGACCCCGCCGCCACACGGAACGGTCGGCGTCCGGCCTAATCCCGCGCGTCCGGACGCTTGATCGTTGGAAACTAGCCGGCCGCGGTTGCCTTCTGCAGCGCGTCACGCAAGACCTCTTCCTTCGTTTCATCGAGCAAGGTCTTGAGCACAACGCCGCCATAGGGCGGTATTTCCTTGAGCACCTTGTACGCGGTCATCTCCTTGATCAGCACGAACAACGCGCCGTTGCCCGGCTGAAGATTGGAGGCGAGATCTTTCATGAAGGCATCTTGATACCGATATCGGTCAAGGCGCCGCCGATGGCGCTGGAGGCGGCACCCACCGCCACGCCAAACAGCGGATTGAGAAACAGAACGCCGATCAGCTGACGCAGCACCGACGTCGAATCATAGCCGGGAATTTACCGAAGAAATTAGCGAGGAATCCCGCGGTTTTGCATTGCGTCTCTTTCTTTTGCCCGAATCCATCACCTCCCAGCCGTGGCCGGCTCCGGCGCGGTAGCCTCTGCCTTGGCGGTCTCGGCCTCGGCGGGAATGCGGAACCACAGCACATAGAGCACCGGCAGGAAGATCAGTGTCAGCGCCGCGGCCACCACCAGACCGCCGATGACGGTAAAGGCAAGGGGCGACCAGAACGGATCACGGATGATCGGCAGCATACCGAGGACAGTCGAGCCCGCCGTCAGAAAAACCGGCCGCAGGCGCCGCGCAGTGACGTCGATAACGCTCCGCCATTCCCGGCCGTTTTCTTCGATCGCAAGGTCGATCTGATCGATCAGCACCACAGAGTTTCGGGTTATCATGCCAATCAGCGCGATCATCCCGAGAACGGCGATGAATCCCACCGGCGTATTGGTAATCAGCATGATTAGCACCACGCCGATCAGCCCAAGGGGCACGACGCTGATGACGAGCAGCAGCCGCTGGACGCTCTGCAGCTGGAACATGAGCACGATCAGGATGATGACCGCCATCACCGGAAGCATCTCGACGACAGCGGCGAGCCCATCTTCGGCGCCTTCGACCGCACCGCCGACCTCGATCGGGTAGAGCGGGTTGGCCTGGCGCAACTCATCGATCTTGCCGGCCGCAGCCTCAACGGCACTGGCAGCCGTCACACCTTCGGCCGTATCCGCCTGGACAGTGATGGTGGTTGAGCTATCACGACGCCAGATGACGGGCTGTGTCGTCTGGTAGTCGATCGTGGCGATGCTCGAGAGCGGCACCGTATGATTGGGGCCGACCGGGATCTGCAACGAGCGGATCGTTCCAATATCGACGCGCTCCTCAGCCGTTGCCCTGGCAACGACATTGATGAGGTAAATCGAGTCCCGGACCTGCGTGATGGGAAGGCCGGAGGCCGTGGCAAACAGCGTCTGGGCAATCACGGAGGAATTGAGCCCTACCAGCCGGGCGCGGTCCTGGTCGACGTTGATGATGATTTTGCGGACCGGTTCATTCCAGTCGAGGTTGGGTTGAACGACGCCAGGCACCTTGCTGATCGCATCGGCCACCTGCCAAGCGGCATTGCGAACACCTGGAATATCCGGCCCACTCACGCGGTATTGGACGGGCCAGCCGACCGGCGGCCCCATTTCGAGCGGCGAGACGCGCACGATGTCGTCGGGAAGCCTTTCGTCAAGCGCCTTCTGCAGGCGTGCCTGAAGCGCGTCGCGTGCGCCGACGCTCTTGGCGATCACCACCGCCTGGGCGCGGGACGGCGCGGGAGCCTGAAGATCCATCGACAGATAGAAGCGTACCGGATCGGAGCCTATGTAGAAGCTCCAGTCGGCAACATCCTCGTCGGCGGCGAGGACCTCTTCGACTTTCGACACATCGGCAGCAGTGGCTTCCTGCGATGCGCTCTGCGGCAGGGTCAGCTGCAAGATAAGCTCCGGCCGGTCGGAAGCCGGAAAGAACTGCCGCTTCATGGCGGACGACCCGATAAGCGCTGCAACAAACATCGCGACGGTGGCAAGGACCACCACGACGCGCATCCGCATGCAGGCACGGAGGAAATTCTTGAAGCTACGGATCAACGCGCCATCCTGTTTCTCACCCGTTGCGGTTCCTGATTTGAGGACGGCAAGACCGACGATCGGGGTCAGGAGCACGGCCACCAGCCAGGACACGATAAGCGCGAAGCCGATCACCAGGAACAGCGACCGCGCATATTCGCCCGAAGAGCTGCTTGCGAAGCCCACCGGAATGAAGCCGGCAATCGTCACCAGCGTGCCTGCGAGCATCGGAAATGCGGTTGACGTATAGGCATGCGAGGCCGCCTGGATGCGATCGTAGCCCTGTTCGAGCTTCGCCATCATCGTCTCGACGGTCACCATCGTGTCATCGATCATAAGCGTCAGCGCGATGATCAGCGCACCGAGCGAGACGCGCTGCAGGGCGATGCCGGTGATGTTCATGAACAGGAAGGTCAATGCAAGGACAAGCGGAATGGAGACGGCCACCGCAATGCCGGCGCGCACCCCGAGAGCCAGGAAACTGACACCAAGAACGATGACCACCGCCTGACCCAGCGATGTCGTGAACCCGCGAATCGCAGTCTTGACCACCGTCGGCTGGCTCGCCACATGCGTCAGGTTGATGCCGATCGGCAGGTCGTCCTCCAGCCTCTGCATCGTCGCGTCGATGTTTTGGCCGAGTTGCAGGATGTCGCCGCCCGACGCCATGGAAATGGCGATGCCGATCGCCGGCTTGCCCCTGACGCGGAAGCGTGGCTGGGGGGGATCCACCGTTCCCCGTACCACGCCGGCTATATCGCCCAGGCGCACGAAACCGGATGCTGTGGGAATGTTCAACTGTCGGATCGTGGTCTCGTCGGAAAGGCTGCCGGACACTTGCAGGATGGTCCGATCCTGCGCGGAGGTTATGAGACCCGCCGGCAAGACGGCATTCTGCGCCTGTATCGTGCCAATCACGGTCGCAAAGCTGAGGCCGAGGCTTGCCAGCCGCTCGGTAGAGAATTCGATATAGATCGTCTCATCCTGCGTGCCGAGCAGCTGAACCTTGCCGATATTGTCGAGTTTAAGCAGGCGGTTGCGCGCCTCGTAGACCCAATCGCGCACCTCGCGATCACTAAACCCGTCGGAGGTAAAAGCGTAGATAATGCCGAATGTGTCGCCGAAATCGTCGTTGAAGAACGGCCCACGCACGCCCGCGGGCAGCGTCGACACCATATCACCAACTTTCTTGCGGGCCTGATACCAGGATTCGCCCACCTGATCGGGCGGCGTCGCATCGTCGAGCGTGACGTAGATGACCGATTGCCCCGCTGTTGTCAGGCTGCGCAGGCTGTCGAGGTTTGGCACCTCCTCGAGCGTCCGCTCGAGACGGTCGGTAATCTGATCGGTCGTCTGCTCAATCGTCCCGCCCGGCCATCCGGCGGAGACGATCATCGTCTTGAAGGTGAACTCCGGGTCTTCGTCGCGCCCCAGATTGATATAGGCAAGAATGCCCGCAACGGCGCTCAGAAGCACGAGGAAGATGATAAGGCTCTGCCGCTGGATCGCCCAGCCCGATAGGTTGAAGCCCTCGTTCATTCTGCGCTTCCTTCGAGCAAGCGAACAGGCATGCCGGGACGGAGCTGCTGTACGCCGGCGACGACGACGTTGTCTCCGCTTGAAAGACCCTGGGTCACGAGGAAATCCTTCGCGTCAAAGCGATGCACCTCGACCGGCACGAGCTTGGTCGTCTTGCTGGCCGCATCGACGATCCATACGGCGCTCTGGTTGCCCTGGCTGAACAACGCGGTGATCGGCAGCCGCGCCGTGGGCTCGCCGGAAAGCCGGATCGTACCGCGTACGGCACTGCCGAAACGGAATTCGTCCGGCGCCGTGTCAAGCCCGACGCGGACCGTGAAGTTGCGCGTGATCGGGTCTGCGGTCGGCGAGATCTCGCGAACCGTTCCCGTCGCCTTGATGTTGGCGTTGCTGAGGAGCTGCACGTCGACGCGCGCGTCGCCGCCGGTGGTCTGGATCGTCGCTTCGGGAACCTGGAAGACGGCATCACGTGTCCCAAGCTGCGCAACGCGGACCACCATCTGACCACCGCCGACAACCTGTCCAACTTCGCCACCGATCGCGGTGACGACTCCGGCAGCGTTTGCCTTCAGGACGCGATTGTCGAGATTGGTCTGGGCGATCCGCAGCCCTGCTTGGGCAGCGTCGACACCAGCCTGCGCCATGTTCGCCTGAGCGATGGCCGCCTCGAATGCCTGACGCGTCGATGTGCGCGGGTAAAGCTGCTGCTGCCGTGCCCGCTCCGTCTCGGCGTTCTGGAACTGGGTCTGGGCCGAAAACACATTCGCTTCCGCCTTGCGCAGCGCGTCCTGCGCGTCCTCGGCGTCAAGGCGGGCGAGAACGGTTCCAACCTCCACGAGGTCGCCAACCTCGACGTCGCGTTCCCGGATCTCACCGCCCTGCCGGAAACTCAAGCTGGTTTCGGTGCGTGGCCGAATCTCTCCGACAAGCGACCCGTACGTATCCTCGGGATTGAACGAAACAGCAACGGTCTTGACGGGCCTGGGCGGCCGCTCCTCGGCCTCATCCTCGCGTTGGCAGCCAACCAGGAAAAAGGCAGCCAGCACTGCGGCACACGCGCCGAACGTTGCGCGGGATTTCGATGCAGCAAGGTGTCTTTTCATGTGCGATTTCCCCCCAACATGCGCCCGTCATCAATCCGTCCGTCATGGTGATCAGCGCGAGCGGTGGAAGCCATGAGCAGGAACGCGACGATGATGCTCTCTTAAGCGCCCTGATCGGCCAGCGGCTGTCCCAGAACCCGAAGGCGCAGTTCTCCGCTTAGAACTATAGTGCGCTTCAAGAAGCGAAGTGATCAGCATAGAATCCCGCGACAAGGCCTGACGTCCAGATTTTCGCAGTCGATTGCAGAGTGAAGCTCTCTCCCTGCAGGATTGAAACACCGTAGTTCTATCGTCTGAACCACGAAACTCTGGATGCGGTGATAACTGATCTTCCACACCTGCCACGAATAGCTTAGAACTGCGGAGTACTTCGCCGGGTACGGCCGCACAGACCAACGCGAAGAGAATCGTCGTGGTCGGACATTCGATGGGTGCCTATGTCGTCACCGAAGCCCTGCGGGATCTGGCTCTCAGAGGCCGCACCAGCACTCTGAAGCGCCTGGGTGGCGTGGTTCTCGCGGCACCCGACATCGACGTTGACGTCTTCCTGAGCCAGCTTGACGACATCGGCGATATCCCGCGACCCTTCACGATCGTCGTTTCACGCCGCGATCGCGCTCTCGGGATTTCCCGGCGATTGGCTGGTGGGCATCCGCGCGTCGGCAGCGGCTCCGAGATCGCCATCCTTCAAAAGAATGAGATCGCCGTTATCGATGTCTCGGACATCGATGGCGGGCGCCACAGCGTCTTTGCCAGTTCGCAGACGCTGATGGATGTCGTGAACAACGATGCCTTGATGCGCAGCGTGCTCAGAGAAGATGAAGCCCCAGTGGGACAGACCATGCTCGCCGACGGTGCATCCGTTATCGAGGGAGCGGCAAGGCTGGTGATCTTTCTTCCAAGCCGTATTCTGGAGGGGATGGCGCAAGCCGTCGCCAGGCAATAACCGGACCTCGCGCAATTGGTCCGACGCAGCCTTCACTCTACGGCAGTGATGCCTCGCCTCCACCCTCAGCCTGCGGCGAGTCCCAATGTGCCGAGCAGATACAATGCAAACACATAATAGAGCACGTAGAGCGCATAGGTCTGGCCGTTGCCGGTGTAGATTCTGCGTACGAGTCCCGCCAGGCCGAGGGTTAGATCGCAGACGCCGTCCCAGACGAAATTCGCAACAGGTGTGACGAGCGGCGCAAAGACGGATCGATAGAAGCTGTAGAAATGCGCGGTGCTCCCCGGAAGGGAGCGGCCCCGGCCGGTTCTGTAGACCAGCAGGAACAGGCCGAGCAGAACGCCGGCGGACGCCACGCTGAAGGCCATGACGGGAACGGGGTTCCAGTAGCCATAGATGGTCTCGAGCGACATGCCCTGCCAAACGAGCGTCGAGGCGAAATAGGGGTCGATTGCGGCGGAAACGGGATCCATCACCAGCTTCGGGAAGAAGGACAGCACAAGAATTGCCAGGACCAGGACGAACTGCGGGACGAGCAACGGCAGGGGCGCCTCGCTCACCGCTTCGTCGGACGGCTTTCGCGGCCCCAGGAAAATAGAATAGCCCAGGCGAAACATGTAAAGGAAGCCGATGAACGTCGCCAGCACGCCGACGACAGCAAGGCCGTACCAACCCCTGTCCGTCATCGCACTCAACAGCAACCACTTGCCGCCGAAGCCCGCGAGCGGCGGCAGGCCGGACATCGAGATCAGGGCAATGACAACGGCCGCAAAGGTAAGCGGCATCCTTCCGGCAAGGCCGCCAGTCTCATCGAACAACCTGGTGCCGGTTCGCAGGATGACGCCAGCCACGGCGAGAAACAGGATACCCTTCACCATCAGATGATTGGCGACGAGATAGAACGCCGTCACCCAGCCGAGATGGCTCATCAGTGCGATCGCCGTGATGATGTAGCCGATCTGGCTCATGCTGGAATAGCCGAGCATGCGCTTGATGTCGCTCTGCTGAAACGCCATCACGGCACCGGCGATCGTCGTCAGAAGGCCGATCCAGCCCATCACATGCGCCATCTCGAGCCCGACTTCGGAGCGAATGGCGAGATAGGTGACCATGAACAACCCGAAGACCGCGACCTTGCTGATGACGGCGGAGAGCATCGCCGACAGGCCATCGTGGGCCTCGGCATAGGCACCCGGTAGCCAGACATGAACACCGACGGCGCCGGCCTTGATCAGAAAGCCGATCGCCAGGAACATGAAGGCCGGAGCTGCATCGGGGCCGGCTGTGGCAAATGCCGAAAGCGCCGTTGTGCCGTTGGCGCTGGTGGCAATGCCGAAGCCTGCAAGCATGCAGAAGGCCGACACCAGCGAAAACAGCAGGAACTGCAGCACATAGGGATGGGCGCCGGGCCGCTGCGCTATCAGAAAGTAGGAAGAGAGGGTGATGATCTCCCAGTGGAAGAAGAACTCCAGGCTGGTGGCGGCGCGTAGCAGACTGTCGATCGACAGCAGCAGGATCGCCATCATCGGGTAGAAGCCGCGGCGAGGATCGGAGCGATAGAAGCTGGCGAGCGCAACGACCAGCCCGCCGGAAAGGAGGAGCACGGCAAACAGCCGGCGCAAACCTTCGATATCGTGAATGATCCAAAGACCGACAACCAGCACCGCCCCCAGCATCAGCACGCACTTGATCCGCCCGGGCAGCCAATCGAGAACGTAGAGACCCGCGCCAACGCCAAGCGGCGCGACCAGCAGCAGCGATGCCGCTCCAGCCAGGCTCGCCGCGGCATAGCCGCTCGCAAACAGCAAAGCGGCGCAGGCAACCACAGGCACCAGCCTGCCCGGCGCCGGGCTGATCGTCGTTTCATCGGGCAGCGGGCGCGTTGCATGCTTGAACCAGCTGAACATATAGGCTGCCTCAAGCAACGACCCGACCAGGATGACGGCGATCCAGATGTATCGGCCGCCTGCCGCCACCTGCATCACCAGTTCCCATTTCGCCCAGAAGCCGGGAAAAGGCGGCAGGCCGGCAATTGCGACCAGGAACGTCGCAAGGATGGAAAGCACGAAGGGATTGCCCGCGACATCGGACCAGCCGTCGATCTCGCGGCGCTCGACGATCCCGGAGAGCCAGAACAGACCGGCCTTGGCAAAGAGATGGTTGATGAACAGCCCACCGACGACCAGCGGCAGCGCCTGCTCGGCGTCAAGCTGGTGCAGTAGCGCAAGCGCGAGCATGAGAAGCCCCATCTGCGCGATCGAGGAATAGCCGAGCATCCGCTGCACGTTGGTCTGCCTCAAGCCGACAAGATTGGAGAAGAGGAAGGTTGTCCCGCCCGAGATGGCAAGGATGCCGAGATGATCTTCAAAAAGCGGCAGCAGCTTGAAGAGCGCGAAGAACACGCCGGCCGAAACCCCGACGGAGACAAGCGCCGCAATCCCGCTGTTGGCGGTCTCATAGACGTCGAGCCCCCAGCCGTTTGCCGGAAAGGGTTTCAGCTCGAGCACAAGGCAGGAGAGAACAAACAGTAGTGCCGTCACGCCGACCGGGCCTGTAATCAGCGCGCGATTAGCGATCATATCGTCGATATTGAGCGTGCCGGTCACATGATAGAGCAGGCCCGCACCGAGCAGGAAGAAAGATGAGGCAAGTACCGTGGCCATGATGTATTTGAAGCTCGCCGCAAGCGCCGCCGGCGCCCGCTCAAACCCGAGAAGCCCATAGGTGCCGATCGAGACGATCTCCAGGAAAACGAACTGGTTGAACAGATCGCGGGTCATGACCATGCCGTTGATGCCCATGATCAGGATCAGGTACAGCAACAGGGCCGGATAGCTCGGGCGCAGACGCTCCCAAAGATGCCACGCCCCGAGCATCGCGATGACATTGACGCAGACGCAGAAAAAGCCCTCCCAGCGGCCGAAACGCATGTTGATCGAAAACGGCGGCACGCTGCCCGCGGTCAGCACCTCAATGGTCGATCCGCCATGATGGACTCGCCAGAGGCAGACGCCTGAAATGACGGTCATTCCCACAAGGGCGATGATAAATCCTGCCGCTGGCAGCGGCTTGGCGATTTTAGACAGCAAGGGAATGAGGAAGCCGCCGCCGAGGCCGAGCAGGAAAATGTTCAGCGGCTGAAGAAGGCTGTCTACCATCTCGACTCCGTCAGCGCGTCGATCGAAAGGGTTTTTCGCACAGCGTGGAGCCGGATCGCGAAGGACAGCATGATCGCTGTCACCGAAAAGCCGATGACGATGGCGGTGACGACCAGGGCCGCGGGAATTGGATCGACCGCACGCGCGGCCGCCTCCGTGATATCAAGCGCCTCATCGATGATCGGAGCAGTGCCGCCGGTGATGTAGCCGGTCGCCACCAGGACGATGTGCATGCCGGTATCGATCAGCGAAAAGCCGATGATGATGCGCAGGATGTTGCGGTGTTTCAGCATGCCCCAGAAGCCGATGAGCACGAGGAGAAATCCTGTCGTGAGAAGTATCTGTGATATCGGCAGTCCCATGACGATCCCCCGTTTGCCCGCGGCTCAGCTTCGGAAGCGGTCGATGATGACACTCAATTCCGCGCCGACCTTGATCCCGAGCAGGGTCGATATCAGCGGAATGGCCCCGGCGCTGAACAGAGTCCCGAAGTTGCCGCGCGGCAGGATATGGCTGTCGAGAAAGCCACCGGCGAAGACCATGCCCAGGATGCCGATGGAGACATAGAAAACGCCGGCAAGCGTTTCCGTGATGGTTAGAAAACCGTGATGAATCGGCCCGGTGGGATAGGCGAGCATCATAAGCATCACACCCGAGGCGACGACCGCGCCCCCCTGGAAGCCCCCGCCAGCCGAAAGGTGGCCATTGATGATCACATAGATGCCAAAAAGGAAGATGAGTGGAAGCACCACCTCCGCGCCGTTCCGCACCAACTCGCTCGGCTGCTGCTCTTTGCCGCGGACAACGGGACGCGAAAGCGGCTTCTCATCCGCTTCACTCGCCAGGAGCAGGCCGACACTTGCCGCCACCATGAACAGCACCGCGACCTCTCCCAGCGTATCGAAGCCGCGAAATGAAATCAAAATTCCGGTCACGACATTGGGGGCCCCGAGATCAGCCGGAACCTCAGTCAGATAAGAAGACGCCGCCGCAAACAGGCTTGCCAGTCCGGCGCTGACCATCGCCGCCATGAGGTTATCGAGCATCACTGCAAGGACGCCACTCACCAGAATGCTGCCGCACATCAATAGGATCAGCAATTCCAGCATGACGGTTACGGCCTCTTTTCCAGAAAGCGGGCGATGGCGAGGACCGCCAGGAAGCTCAGCAACCCGTAGACAAGGGCGACGTCGAGATAGACGAAGCGTCCTGAAATATGAGCGTAAAGAGCAATCAGCGAGATCGTCACCACCGTCAGCATATCGATTGCCACCGCCCGATCGATCGCCATCCGGCCGATCACCAGCCGCAACACGCCGAAGACGATGCCGAAGAAGATCAGGACGACGGCGATCTGCAGAATGATCTCAGCCAAAGACCGCCTCCAAGTGCTTTTCGAATGGGCCGATGATCACCCGCGTCGCCTCCTCCGGATCGGTGGTCCCGACATCAAGCCAATGAACGAAGAGGGTATCGCCCCTGAGGTCCATGACCAGCGAGCCGGGCGTCAGCGCGATCGAATTCGCCAAAGCCAGCCGCCCAATCGGCGATTTGAGCGGCATCCTGACCTTGACGATGCCGGGGCGAATATCGATGCGGGGCGCATAGACGTAGCGCAGCATGTTGATGTTCGCCTTCACCAGTTCGACCAGGAAGACGCCGGTATAAGCGAGAAAATGGAAGACCTTGCGCGGCGTCAGCCCGATCCGCCAGACATCGCCGCGACGCACGAATATCGCGGCCACGGCTAGTGACCCCAGCGCACCGGTTGCGATGATTGGCGGCTCCACCGAAGAATTGACCACCAGCCAGACAACAAACAAAAATCCCCAGAGAAGAATTAGGCTCTGCGGCAATCCCGCGACGCGTCGCTGCGTTGTCCCATGGTCTTCCGGCATCGCGCAGGCTTTCGGCTGGTGAAGAAGGAACGATAGCGCGCACTCAATGCAGAGAAACTCATGCCCCCCGCTACCTCATTCCGATGCGGCGCAAGAGCCGGTCCGGATGGGCACTGATGCATTGTGGCGAGATCTTAGCATCGCATGGGTCGAGCTGTGATCGGCAGTGAATCCAGAAACTTTGCTGCCGGTCCGACATGTCGTGGCATTTTCGCGCTTTTCGACGCCAAAAGCCCTTGCGACAGGCGACAGCTATTGACCCGTCTTGAAAACGGCGAAATCAATCACTCACAATACCGACCACCGAACGGGACATTCGCCGCGTGATCGAATTGTCCTACCGTCGAAGCGGGCACCGTTGGAAAGCATGCTCGCGGCATCGGCTGTTTGGATTGCTTGCCTGAGCGCGATCGCAGGGAAAGATAGTATGAGCAGACCCGCCTCTATCGCCTCCCAACCGGAACGGGGATCTGGGAAGACCTCAAGGCCAACCGGTCGGCGAAAGTCTGCAACCGGGGCCAACCGGATACCGGGCTTATGAACGAGAAAGCACCGGCCACCGGATCTGCCGTTCCCGTCGCCTCCAGCCTGGCCGGTTTCCATCCTCTCAGCGCCGCCGAGGCCAAGGTTGTTGCGCATCTGCAGTTGGGCGATTTCGACAGGTTGGGTGACGGCTTGCGTCCGGAGCAGGAAGACCCCGAACGAACCGTGCGCGCCGAGCTTCTGCGCCTTCTCATTCTTGGCAACGACAGCTACCGCTCGCATGAGAAGGGGGTGAGGCTGAGCGCAGCCTGGATAACCGGTATTCTCGACCTCGAGGGGTGCCGGGTTCCGCGCGATATCGGGCTCAAGGACTGCCATTTCGAAGCCTCGCCGGTGCTGCGCTCCGCCATCATCGACAATTTGTTCCTGGACGGCTCGGCTTTGCCCGGATTGCAGGCCGAACGGCTCGAAGCGCGTGGTTGCCTCTCATTGCGCAGCGCAATGGTAAGCGGCGAAGTCCGGCTTCCGGGCGCGCGCCTAGGCGGCAGCCTCGAGGCGGATGGCGTGTCGATCGCCTCACCTGGCGGCCTCGCGCTTGATGCCGATGGATTGGAAACCCGAGGCGGCATTCTATTGCGCGGCGCAGATGTGCGCGGCGGCATCGATCTTTCAGCGGTTCGCCTTAGTCGCGACGTCAATGCAGTCGGCGCGCGCATCGAGCGCCCGGGCGAAGTTGCCTTGAATGGCGACGGGATCGTGGCAGGAGGCGACCTTGCCTTGCGGGGGGCGACCATTGTCGGAGAAGTCCGCGTGCTGGGCGCCCGCTTCGGCGGGGACGTCGATTGCACTTCGGCATCGCTCTCGCAGCCCGGCGGCTATGCACTGAGGCTCAACCGCACCACGATCGATGGCGCCTTCTTCCTGCGGCAGAACGCGTCGGTTATCGGTACGCTCGATCTCACGGCCACGACGATGGGGGCGATCGACGATGACCAGGCAAGCTGGCCGCAAATCGGCGATCTGTTGCTGAACCGTTGCCAATATGGTGCCTTCATCGGTGGGCCGGTGGATGCGGAAAGCCGGCTCGACTGGTTGTCCCGCCAAACGCCGGACCGCTGGAAAGCGGATTTCTGGCCGCAGCCTTATGAACATCTTTCAACGGTGCTGCGGCAGATGGGCCATGATGAGGACGCCCGCGCGGTCCTGATTACCAAGGAACGGTTGCAGCGGCGGGCACGGCGCGCTCGGGCAAAAAGTCCGCTGCTTCGCGTCGCCCTGGCGACCATGGACGGCGTTCTCGCAATAACCCTTCGCTACGGACGCCAGCCCCTTCTGGCGCTGGTCTGGCTCATGCTGTTCTGGGCAATGGGCACGGTCGTATTCGCAATAGCCTATCGGACTGGAGCGATGAAACCGAACAGTCCTGTGGTCCTGCGTTCACCTGAATGGACGATGTGCGATCTTGAACGGACCGAAAGCCGCTTCATGCCGTCGAGCGGACAGGTCCTGACCGGACGCGCGGACGCCGGAGAGAACCAACTTTCCTGCTTTCGCAATCAGCCGGAAGCAGCCAGCTATCCGGAGTTTAACGCG
Source organism: Rhizobium sp. SVR5-2C (assembly GCF_056755115.1). Lineage (NCBI taxonomy): Bacteria > Pseudomonadati > Pseudomonadota > Alphaproteobacteria > Hyphomicrobiales > Rhizobiaceae > Rhizobium > Rhizobium sp. SVR5-2C. The sequence goes on from NZ_JBNDHT010000133.1 coordinate 14,745, forward strand.
CTGATGTATTCGCTGGACGTTCTCCTGCCGGTGGCATCCATCGGACAAAGGGAATATTGGCGGCCGGACTCGATCAAGCCCAACGGAACATTCACCTTGAATTACTATTTCCTCCAATCCGTCATCGGCTGGGCCTTAAGCCTGCTGGCGGTCGCCGGGTTCTCGGGGCTCGTCAAATCGAAATAGCCCAGCGGCTTGAGCGTCGGCCGTCCCCTCAGAAGCGCCAGATCAGCGCAGGCCCAACGAGCGACGTTGATCTCGACCTCCTGCTCTGGATAATCAGTTAGTCGCGCGCGAGTCGCGGCACCAACCAACTGCAGGAAGAACGTAGACCCGCAGAAGTGGCTGTGCCGCATTCTGGACGATGATTTCCTGGCTACTTGCCTGCGGTCTGTTCGGGTCAACCCAGACGATTCTCGTCATCGATCAGGGCAAAGCCGAGCCGGAGTACTTTCTTCCCATGTCCACAGGACTAGGTTCAGATCGTCACAAGTCGCCCCGGGGGAGAAGCTCCTGACGAGCGGGCCATGATAGCCAGCGGCGACTGAAGACTTCGGCAGCCGGAACCGATCGCGCCTCCAGCGAACTCGCAAGTATAAATTCTCTGCGAACAGCGACGAAGCAGTCGCCTTCCGCGAGCCGTTGCGGCGAGCCGCCATCTCTCGTGATGAGCCAAAATGAACCGCGACGAACAGCGTAGAACTTGATGTAATCCGGCTCCGCGAAGCGAACTGCCCAATCCCCTCCGGCGGTCAGCCTCATGGGCGCGATGGCCTGCGCATCGACGAGGCCAGCACGTCCGACAGGGCATCGTTCGGCGCGTTTTGGACGGTCACGACAGATTCCTGGACGCATGTAGATGGATGGTCCCAATTCTATAGCCAATACTGCCTTTGTTCTATCAACAAATAAGACGAGGATGAATTCGCCGATGCAGAACCGGTCAGCAGGTTCGGCTCCTTGGTCAGTTCAATGCTGTTAATGACAGACACGATTTCACATGAACCGCCTGATCCGGTCCGACGCGATCTTCTCGCGTTCGGTCTCGGAGTGGCGGCATTGACAATGCTTCCAAGCTTCTCTGCCGTCGCCCAATCAACCGCAACTACCTCCGAAAGGATTCAAACAATGGCCACAGTCACCACACGCGATGGCGTCGAAATCTTCTACAAGGACTGGGGACCGCAGGATGCCCAGCCGATTGTCTTCCATCATGGCTGGCCGCTGAGCGCGGACGATTGGGACAACCAGATGCTCTTCTTCCTCCAGCACGGCTATCGCGTCATCGCTCACGACCGGCGCGGCCATGGACGATCAGCCCAGGTCAGCAATGGCCACGACATGGACCATTACGCTGCGGACGTAGCCGCCCTCGTCGAACACCTCGATTTGCGCAATGCGATCCACATCGGCCATTCGACGGGTGGAGGGGAGGCGACGCATTATGTCGCCCGTCACGGGCAGCCGGCCGGTCGCGTCGCCAAGTTGATCATCATCGGGGCGGTGCCGCCCATTATGGTCAAGAGCGAGAAGAATCCAGGTGGCTTGCCGATCGACGTGTTCGATGGTCTTCGCAGCGCGCTCGCCGCTAACCGCTCACAGTTCTATGTCGATCTGCCCTCAGGTCCCTTCTATAGCTTTAACCGGCCCGGAGCGACGCCAATTCCCGCGGTCATCCAGAACTGGTGGCGGCAGGGCATGATGGGTGCCGCCAATGCCCACTATGCAGGCATCAAGGCGTTTTCGGAGACCGACTTCACCGAGGACCTCAAAATCATCGACGTGCCCACCCTGGTTATGCACGGCGACGACGATCAGATCGTGCCGATCGCGGATTCAGCTCCGCTCTCCGCCAAGCTGCTCAAGAACAGCACCCTCAAGATCTACAAGAACTTCCCGCACGGCATGTGCACCACCCATGCCGATGTAGTGAACCCTGACTTACTGGCCTTCGTGAAGGCGTAGCACTGTAGCACTCCGGCCGGCGCGCACTCCGCGCCGGCTGTCAGCCTGGAGCAAACAATCAGTCGGCGCATACGGAGCCTAAGCACCTCATCCTTCAGTACGGCCGCGGCGGATAGTGCAGCGCCGCAATGGGACGCGCCTGCCGACATGTCGATAAACACAAAGCCGCCGCTCAATCGTCAGCAAATGGCCGCGGTGCCGCCGCACGAAACACTCTTAAACATCCCATCGTCACAAACTCACTCGGCCTTCTAATGGCTGAGTGATTGACCAAGGCGGTCTTGCTGCCGATCAAATCACGTTACAGAGGAATGAATATGATCACTCGTTATACACCCCTTGCAACGTTGACCGCTGCGGTCTTCAGTTTGATGATTTTCAGTCCGGCGTCCGCATCGGAAGTGGCCCAGGCACAACAGAAGCAGCCGATGCAAGGGCAGGCGGATGGCAACGGTGCGGCTGCGGCCGTCAGCGATCAGAAACTCGAGGCCTTTGCTGTCGCCTATCTGCAAGTCGACAAGGTCAGGCAGGAATATTCGGCCAAAATTGGGGCGACGTCGGACGAAGGGGCGAAGCAAAAGCTGCAGGCCGAAGCCAGCGAGCAGATGGTTAAGGCCCTTGAAGCCTCTCCGGACATGTCTGTCGAGGAGTACACATCGATTCTGAAGGCTGCGCAGAACGACCCTGCTTTGGCCAAGAAGGTTCAAGAAAAGATGGGAAATCCAGCACCGTCGCAGCAATAACCTGCACGGTCCGTAGGTCGCCACGAACGCGCAGCAACGGACGCCCTGCAGATCACTACAAGAGCAATGCCCGCCGCTTGGCGGGCATTGCTTGCTTCAGATGAGTGCTGTTCCGGCTGGCAAATGCGCGGCGGGGCACAGCCGGGCGCGGGTGTGGTTGGTCCGGATCGAAATCGGACTTCCGTCGCGTATGCGTAACGGCGGCCATTGGCAGCCCACAGCGGGATACGGCTAGATGTTCTTCAGAAGCCAGATTTTACCCGCCATCGTAATACCATGACCGTTTTCTTGATCCGTGGAATCCGGGTTGAGGCTTCGCAGAAAGCCGAATTCTTTCAACTCTTCCAAAGTCGCAGTGGTCAAAAATTTGACCTTCCGCGGCCGTTCCTTAAACCTGTCTGTCTTCGCATAGGTGACGGTGGCGTTCAGATGGGTCCATTTCTTGGCATCCTGGGGAAACAGATCTCCATCCTTGGCAAGTTTCAGGCCCCTGATCTGGGTCGGCGTAAGCGTGATCGTCTGCAATGTTCGGTCCTTGAGGTATGATTAGTTTGGCGCACTGCGATTTGCATTCGCGGTCTGCTCAGATTTCGTGAATCAAGCGTTCGCTGCTTCCCGGAAGGATATCAGCTTCCCCTTGGTTTCATCCCAGAGCACGAGCCTGACACAGCGCAGGCTCTCCCATAATGTTATGCGGCCGATGTCTGCCAGTTGAGGGTGGTCTCGCAATACTTCAGGAAGCCGGTAGTACGGGATCCTGCTCGACAGGTGATGAACGTGGTGGATGCCGATATTGCCGGTGATCCACCGGAGCACCAGCGGCAGATCGTAGTGGGACGCACCGTGAAGTGCAGCTTCGGCAAACCGCCACTCGTCGCCTTTCGACCAGTGAGTTTCCTCGAACTGATGCTGAACGTAGAAGAGCCACACACCCGCCGCTCCCGCCAACATCACGATCGGCAGGTGGATCGCGAGAAACGGGACAAGTCCGACGGACCATATCATGGCGAGCGCCAGGGCTGCGATCGCGAGATTGGTCGCCATGGTGGAGATCCACGGCATGGGACCGTCGCCCATCATTCCGAAGGGTAAGCGCTGCTTGAAAAGGAAGAGCCAGGCGGGACCGATGCCGAACATCACCAGCGGATGCCGGTAGAGGCGGTAGCCGAGCTGCTTCAAACGCGGGAGGGAGCGATATTCAGCGATCGTCAGCGTGGTGATGTCGCCCGTGCCCCGCTCGTCGAGATTTCCTGCTGATGCGTGGTGGGCGGCATGGGCCCGTCGCCAGTAATCATAGGGGGTCAGCGTCAGAACACCGATGGCACGCCCCGTCCAATCGTCGAGACCCCGACGGGCGAAGAACGAGCCGTGTCCGCAATCGTGCTGAATCATGAACAGCCGCAGAAGAAACGCGGATGCCGGAACGACCGATAGCAGTCCGAGCCAGAAACCTTGGGAGAGAGATATGGATGCGCAAGCCCAAAACGCGGCGAACGGGACGACCGTAACCAGAAGCTCAAAGCCACTCCGCCCGATGCGAGGCTGGCGGTATCCGGAGAGAACCTTCAGCCACGCTCGAACATCTTCGGCAGAATCGGTGGGCGTGTTGACGCTAGCTTCCATGAATTCGATCAGCCTCTGCGGGCCTTGCGTGCCGCGTATCGACGGTCACGTTCCGCTTTGCGCGCCGCCTCATCGGCGACGACCCGAGAAATGCGATCGTTGATTACGGCCTGCCGGGCTTCTGCCTCGGCCCGTTCGTCGGCTTCCGCAGCAGCCGCCAGTGCCGCCGCTTCTATCAGAACACGCTCGTGTTCCGCCTTCTTTGATGCTTCGCGTTCGGCGCGACGTGCTTCTCTGGCGGCAGCAATAGCTTCGCGTGCAGCAAGTCGTTCCCGCATCGCGGGATCGGTCGATTTCGGGGCAGACGCAAACTTCGCCAGAAGCTGCTTTTTGGCTTCCGCTGCGGAATTCCGTCTTTCGGCAAAGCCGTTGTCGCTCGGGTGTCTCAACGTGTCTTCCTAGTTGGATTTTCAAGTCGGGAATAGAAAAGGGCATTCATCGCGGTTTGGGCCTTACTACAAAAAAAGGCCAGGCACACGCCTGACCTTTTCAACTCGTGCCCGCCATGCCGGTACATCCGCGGTCATGATAGGCTTAAGCTCACGCGGACTGGAGCCGGCCTGCGGACATCTTGCCCGACTTCGGGTCGCGCTCGAGCTCGTAGCCCAGCTTCTGTCCTTCGACGATCGAGCTCATGCCGGCCCGCTCAACAGCAGAGATGTGAACGAACACATCCGCACTGCCGTCGTCGGGCTGAATGAAGCCGAAGCCTTTAGTGGCATTGAACCATTTAACTGTGCCAGCGGTCATAACAAACCCTTTCATAGCAACGTTGATCACCGCTGGGCGACGCACAGCGGGTATTTTCGACTTTTGAGAGGGGAAGTTCGTTACGAAGCGCAAGGCGCAGCAAAAACAAATATCGGCAAACAAAGTATCGATGCTCGCTACTACATCGCGGAGGCTGAGGTGTCAACTTTTTGTTTCGCGAATTGGCGTTTTCTATCACGGGTTGCGGTGCCTTCACGGCGACGAATCCGCAGCGTCGCATTCTTACACTGCGGATGAACTGGCAACTCCCATACTGACCAAGCGTTGGAGGCGACCGATGAGAAGCTGAACGCATTCGCTCTAAGTTCGAGGACGACGCCTG
>NZ_JBNDHT010000134.1:0-19828 GCF_056755115.1 Rhizobium sp. SVR5-2C
GTCCACGAGGTCGCGCGCTATCGTTGCGAAGAAGCCGTCCAGCCTTGCGGCGATCGACGACGCCCTTTACACCTAGCGCCTTGGCGAGAGCCTCGCCGACCGGACCGATATTGCCTTGCCGCGTTGAATCGAAGTCGAGCAATTTGAAACGATCTGGCGGCACCCTTGCGCCTTCAGCCACGCCAAGGCTTTCAAAGATTCGGCGACGGCCTCCTCGGCCGGCACCGATCGAGTCTTCAGGGCGACAACGCCAGCCTCACATCCGGTGGGTGGCGCACCCTGAGGAACGCCCAGGAACTGCGTCGTCGACAGGCCCGGCGCGTCGCCATGGCCTTTGGCGAGCGTATTGGCAATGTCGCTTGCACTGGTGAAGTCATCAGCGATAACACCCAGAAGCATCAGTTTCTCCTATAGATCCCGCCCGGTCAGGCCTTCCCAAGTTCGTCTCGCTGGTAGATCTCAACGATTTCCTCGAAACTCTGATCGGCGATGAAGCCGAGTTCGAGCGCCGAGCGAGCGTCGAAGGCTTTCGGCCAAGTGCTGACGATCGCATGGATGGCGGGATCGGGCTCTTCGCGGATCAGCTTAACGGCGTCAACGCCACCCGCCTTCCTCAACGCCTCGATCTCGTCGGCGACAGTGGCTGATACACCCGGCATCGTCAGGCTGCGGACCGTCAGCTTATCTGACGCGACTTCGGCGGCTCGCACGAGATAGCCGATGGCTGCCCTTGGCGAGGCGAACCAGTGGCGCATGTCGAGGGAGACAGGCAGGATAGCCTCCTCCCCGTTCAACGGCTCGCGAATGATGCCGGAATAGAAGCTCGATGCAGCCTTGTTAGGGCGGCCGGGCCGCACGCAGATGGTTGGCAGCCGGATGCTGATGCCGTCGATGATGCCGCGCCGACTGTAGTCTGCGACCAGCAGCTCGCCGATGGCTTTCTGGGCGCCGTAACTCGATAGCGGCCGCAGGACGAAGTCATCGGGGATTACATCCGGCAGCGGCGCTCCGAAGACGGCCAGCGACGAGGTGAAGACAAAACGAGGCCTGTATCCACTACCGACGGCGCGGATCGCCTCAAGAAGGGCTTGGGTACCCTCGAGATTGACGCGATAACCCTTTGCGAGATCGGCCTCGGCTTCGCCAGAGACCACCGCCGCCAGGTGAAAGATCACATCGGGACGCAGCGCGACAATCTTCGCCGCCTCCCCTTCCGCGGAAAAGTCCGAGGAAAGCAGTTCAATCTCGTAATCTCCGATCGGCGCCGAGGGTGTGACGATATCGTGCAGGACGAAGCCCGTGATCGGCTCACCCGCCAACGTCCTCTCGGCCGCCAGCCGATCCACCAGCTTGCGGCCAAGCATTCCCGCGGCACCCAAAATAGCTATGCGCATCTCTATCATCCCTGATTGCTGAAGAAAAAACGTCGCGCCTCTCAGACCAGCGCTTCAAATCCGATCGATCCATGACAAGCCGGCAACCGTATCGCCGCGCGGTTTGTATTCCAGTCCAATCAAGCCGCCGTAGCCGATGCGATCGAGCGTCCTGAGTATATGCCTCACACTGACCTCACCCTCCTCGGGCTCCACTCGCTCCGGGACCGACGCCAACTGCACATGCCCGATGACCGGCGCATGTCGTTCAAGCCGTTTGGTAAGGTCGCCCTCCATGATCTGGACGTGGTAAACGTCGAACAGCATCTTGACGTTCCGCATGTCGATCTCAGCGATCAAAGCCGCCACCTCATCTGACCGGCTCACTAGGTAACCCGGCTTGTCTCGCCTATTGAGCGGTTCGAGGATTAGCGTGACGCCTAGCGAAGCTGCCTTGGCCGCTGCTTTCTTCAGATTCTTCACATAGGTGGCTCGTGCGGCTGCAAGCGACCCCTCATCAACAACGCCTGCCATAACATGAATGACCTGCGCCCCGACTGCCACGGCATAGGTTAGAGCCTCCTGGAAATCCCGTTCGAAATCCGTCTCGCGGCCCGGAAGGGCAGCCATGCCCCACTCACCGGCCGCAACGTCGCCCGGCGCCGTATTGAGGCCGGTCATCGTCACATCGGCAGAGCGCAGACGCTCAAGCAGGGTGTCGAGCGGCGTGTCATAGGGGAAGTGGCACTCGACGAACTTGAATCCAGCTGCCGCCGCGGCATCGATTCGATCCAAGAACGGCAGGTCTGGAAACATGAACGCGATATTGGCGCTCAACCGCTCGCGAAACGAAATTGCCGTCATCGCTCACGTCCCTGTGCGGAGTACAGGCTGCGCAGCACGAGCCCGGTTCGCCTCGATGTCACTGATCAGATTCATCGGTTCCGAGCGGAATAGACGGGCATCCATCTGCTTGAGGTTGGGAGAGATACTGGGTTCGAACGCCATATGAGCCAAGATATCACGCTCAATGTCGATACCTGGAGCAACTTCAATCAGTTGCAACCTGCCCTCGACGACGTTGAAGACGGCTCGCTCAGTGACAAAAAGCGCTGTACGGCCCTGCTCTCTGGCAAAGTCGGCGTTGTAGCATATCTGCTCGATACTGTTGACGAATTTCTTGTGACGCCCTTCCTGGGCTATCGCCAGCGTACCGTCGCCGGTTTTGAGCTCCAGGCCACCGGACGTGAAGGTGCCGCTGAACACCATGTGTTTGGCATTCTGGCTGATATTGATAAAGCCCCCAACGCCGACGATCTTGGAGCCGAAACGGCTGATGTTTACGTTGCCGCGCGGATCCACCTCGGCGAAGGAAAGAAAGGCGATATCGAGACCGCCCCCGTCGTAGAAGTCGAACTGATAAGGCTGATCGACGATGGCGTCGTAGTTCTGCGACGCTCCCGAGTCCGGTCCAGTGAGCGGCGCGCCGCCGATAAAGCCCTGTTCGTTCGTCAGGATGATGTTGTCCAACACCGCCTCCTCCGAAGCAACGGCGGAAATGCCTGTCGAAATGCCAGCACCGAGATTACAGATGGCACCGGGAACAATCTCCATTGCAGCACGGCGCGCAACGATCTTTCGGTGGTCGAATGGCAGGCGACGAAGCGCATGCAGCGGAACACGCAATTCCCCGGCATAGGACGGGCTGTACTCCGTCGCATAGGTCTGCTTCTGGGCGGGATCGACGACCACGTAGTCCACAAGGATGCCGGGGATCTTCACTGTTTTCGCCGGCAATGTGCCGCGTTTGGCCATACGCTTGACCTGCACCACAACGATACCGCCACTGCGGCGCGCAGCCTGCGCAGTGGACAGCATCTCCCCGAAGATAGCCTCATGCTCCATGCTAATGTTACCATCCTCGTCCGCAGTGGAGCCGCGCAGGAAGACGATGTCGAGCGGGAACGGCTTAAAGCGGAGATACTCCTCGCCATCGATTGTCATTAGCTCGACGAGATCTTCCTTGGCGCTTGGGCTCTGACGCCCGCCCGCCTGGCGGGGATCGATGAAAGTATGTAGCCCCGTCTTGGTGATCAGCCCTGGCCGACCGGCAGCCATGTCGCGCATCAACTGCGATAGCACGCCCTGAGGCAGCGTGTAGGATTCAATTTTGTCGGCCGCGGCGAGGTCGATCAGCACGGGCGAGTCAATGAGAGCGCTGGTGATCGAGCGCTTAAGCATGCCTGCATGCGCAAATCGCGCCGCCCCCTTGGCAGCACGATCCCCGAGGCCGACGACATGGATAAGCGTCAGTGCCTTTGGGCTACCTTCCTGCAAGTGGCGGGCCTCAATGGCCTCCAGCACCAACTCCGGAATGGCGTGACCGCCTCCAGACCCACTGACCAGGACATTGTCGCCATCGCGAACGAGCTGCGCCGCTTCTTCGGCCGTAATGAGTTTCATGACACGTTCCAAATCTTTTTGAGAAGCATTCTTAAGCCACGCCATTGACCGGCGAGCTAATCAGTTGTAACCGGATACATAGTCGGTCGCCCGCACCGTTGTCAAGGCGCGCGGTGATCTTCCAGCCAACCCGATTAGACACAAGCGGAGGATCGAATATGGCACTGTCAGGATTGGATTTTGTTGAGCTAGGTCAGGTATTTACATTCGCGAAAACGGTTGGTGAAACCGACATCGTACTTTTCGCTGGTATCACCGGCGATTTCAGCGATACGCATGTAAACGAGCAATACATGCAGGAGAAATCGTCTATCGGCAAACGTATTGCGCATGGCGCGTTGACGGTCGGATACATGTCGACGGTCTCGACGATCAGCATCGCTCATATCATTCACAAGGAAGGACTTAGCGATTTCCCCGTTTCTGCTGGCTACGATCGGGTGCGCTTCCTCAAGCCGGTCATTCTCGGCGACACGATCACCGCGCGTTATACCATCGCCTCGATCGACAAGGAGCGCGGACGAAGCGTCGCCAAAGTTGAGGTGTTCAACCAACACAATGAGCTTGTCGCGGTGAGCGAGCACATTATGCGCTGGGCCAAGAAACTATCCTCAGCCAAGGGTGCCGCGTGATGGCACTCGCGGGCTCAGCGGTTCTTGCCATCTGGAATGGCATTAAGCCGGAGGCGGAGGACGAATTCGTCACATGGCACGTTCGGGAGCATATTCCCGAGCGTGTCGGCCTCCCGGGCTTCCTGCGCGGCCGCCGCTATGTGGCGCTCGACGGGCATCCGAAATATTTCAACTTCTATGAGACAGAGAGCGTCGCCGACCTCTCCTCCCCTACCTATCTTGCGCGCCTCGATGCACCTACCCCCTGGACGAAATCGGTTGTGGCGCATTTCACGGACACTTCGCGGACCATTTGCGCGGTTGCGCTCAGCCGCGGCCGGGGCGAGGGAGCGGCGTTGATGACGCTTCAGTTGTCGACATCACACTCAGCGGCAGTCTTCACGCAGGCTATGCAAGCGATCATCGTGGATGCTCTTGATCGCCCTGGCGTCGTGGGAGCGCATCTTCTGCAGGGCGATCCTAAGGCCAGCAACCAGCAGACGGCAGAAAAGAAGCTCCGCGATAAGGCTGACGAGATCGCCTCGTGGATCCTGCTCATTGAGGCTGTTGGCCCCGAAGCCCTCGACCGCCTGCAGGCCGACCTTGATCTGCCGAACCGCCTTGGCGCGTCCGGGTGCGATGAACCGCACCGCAAGGGAACGTACCTGCTGCAATACGCGCTTTCCACCAACCAGCTCTAGACACAGTTCGAACTTCAGAGAGTGAGGAAGAGAATATGAAATTCGTCCGTTTCGGCCAAGTGGGGCAGGAAAAGCCCGGCATCATCGACAGTGACGGCAAGGTCCGCGACCTTTCCAGTATAGTCCAGGACATCACCGGCGCAGTGCTCGCTGGAAGTTTGCAGCAGGCGCTTAAGAGCGTAGAACTCGCTTCCCTGCCGCTTGTCAGTGATGGCGTTCGCCTCGGTCCCTGCGTCGCGGAAGTTGGGAATTTCATCGCCGTCGGCCTCAACTATGCTGATCATGCGACAGAAACCGACGCGGCCATCCCTAAAGAGCCGATCCTTTTCAATAAGGCGCGCTCCTGCATTGTCGGCCCTTATGACGACGTGGTGCTCCCACCAGACTCAGTGAAATCCGATTGGGAGGTGGAAATTGCCTTCGTCATCTCCAAGAAAGCTTCCTATGTCACGGAAGCAGAAGCCCTAAACCACGTCGGCGGCTACTTTATTTGCAACGACGTCTCCGAACGAGAGTACCAGTTGGAGCGCGAGGGCCAGTGGGTGAAGGGCAAGTGCTGCCCGACGTTCGGTCCGATCGGGCCTTGGCTGGTCACGCCAGATGAAGTAGGCGACCCGCAAAGATTGTCACTTTGGCTGGAGGTTAATGGCGAACGTTTGCAGAATTCATCGACCAGCAATATGATCTTCTCGATCCGCACCCTGGTTTCCTATATCAGCCAGTACATGATCCTTGAGCCGGGCGATATTGTCACAACCGGAACGCCGCCCGGCGTGGGCCTGGGTATGAAGCCGACACGCTTCCTCAAGCGCGGCGACACGATGCGCCTTGGCGTGGAAAAACTTGGTGTCCAAGAACAGAAAGTTGTGTAAGCGGTTGCATCACAGAGTTGCCGGGGAAGGTTGCATGTCATACTATCCCCGGCAAGTCATATGCAGTTCAGGCAGTTCTAGATGACACCAATTTCCGCCCGCAAAAGGACGGCAAAGACCGGTACTCGCCCTCAGGTCAAATCCGAGCCAGTAAAGAGCAGCTCTGCAGTCGGGCTGCGCGACGTCGCTCGCGCCGCAGGCGTCTCAACGGCGACCGTATCGCGCGCCATCAACAAACCCGAAGTCGTCTCTGAAGAGCTTCGCCTACGAATATCCGCCGTCATCGAACATTTGGGTTGGGTTCCAGACGCTGCGGCCCGCGCCCTTTCAACAAGGCGCTCCGGTGCGGTGGGAGCAGTCTTCCCGACTCTCAGTCATGGCGACTTTGCGAGGACTGCCAATATCCTACAAAGCGAATTGCTGATGGAGGACTATACGCTCCTCCTCGCGTGTTCGGAATATGATCCTGACCTGGAGCTGCGGCAAGTCAAGAAGTTCGTCGAACGCGGGGTCGATGGAATCGTCCTGGTTGGCAACGAACACCATCCTGATCTGCAGAAATTTCTTGATCGGCAGAAGGTGCCTTCGATCAATACCTTCGTCTATAGCAAGGAGACGCATGGCCGTTCGATCGGCCCCGACAACCGCCGAGCGCTATTCGATTTAACCAACTACTTGATCGGGCTCGGCCATCGCCGCTTTGGCGTCATTTGGCAGTCAGTGACCAACAATGACCGCGCCGCCGAGCGGCTGGCAGGAGTCGGTGACGCCTTGGCGGCGCACGGTTTGACGGCCTGGCCCTATCAGATCGCCAAAGAACTCGCGAGCATATCGGAAGCCCGTTCGCTTTTCCGTCGCGTGATGAATGCGTCGCCTGCGCCGACGGCGGTAATTTGCGGTAACGCCTTCCACGCGGTCGGCGCAGAGCTCGAGGCGCTCGCCATGGGCCTCTCCATCCCCGACGACATTTCGATCGCCGGCTATGACGATATCGAAATCATGTCGGAACTACCGGTTCCGATCACGACGATTCGTGTGCCGAGTGACAAGATCGGCCGCCGCGCTGCCCGCTATATCATCGGCCAGATTCTTAGCCGGGACCAAGACACGCAGTTCGAATGCCCACCCGAAATGATCCTGCGAGAGTCAACCGCGGCACCTAAGCGATAGGTCTGTAACCGCTTACGGCTTAGCGTTGGCCCACTAAACGCGATGGATCTGCAGGCCGCCTGCAATATCGACTGCGGTGCCAGTCGCGTAGGGAAAGCTGCCGAGCGCCAGTGCCGTGATCGCGCCGGCCACGTCGTCGACCTCGCCCCATCGGCCCGCCGGAATCCCACCTTCAGCGATGAGCCGATCGTATCTCTCAGACGCCGCTGCCGTCATGGGCGTGCGGATGATCCCTGGCCGGACCTCATGGGTCATGATGCCGTCATCGGCAAGCCTGGCTGCAAATAGCTTAGACATCATGGCGACCGCTGATTTCGACATGCAGTAGTCGGCCCGGGTTTCACCCACCACGTGGCTATTGATCGACCCAACAACGATGATCGAGCGATAGTTTTCAGTAGCGTCCGCCTGCAGCATATGCCGAGCAAAGGCTTGCGTCAGAAAGAAAGTTGCCCTTACATTCACTCCCATCACCCGGTCGAAACTCAATGGTGTAAGTTCCATCAAGTCGCCGCGCACCAGTGAAGTTACGCCGGCGCAGTTGACTAGGCAGACGGGATTGCGGACCCGCCGCACCAGCGCCTCGTGCTCAGAAATATCGGTTATGTCGGCGCGAACATAAGAGATGTGTTCCGGAAGAAAGGCGCTGTCTTCCACGCTGGCGACGGTGACCTCAAAACCACGTTCGGCAAGTGCGATGGCAGTCGCGTAGCCGATGCCGCTTCCCCCTCCGGTCACAAGCGCTCCGCCCCGCGCTTTAGCCGATGTAAACCTGTAACCAGATGACATTGCCTTTAACCTCTGATGTAATTAGCGGACGCGAGCCAGACCATGCGCGACGGTTGGATACCTAGAAAGAGATGCTCGCCTGGCTAATTTCGAACCCAAAAGTAATAGTTTTTGCGGTATTTTGACGATTTCCCGGGCGCTGCATTGATCAGGACTTGACATAAAACGATAGCGATGTAAACGGATACATCGTGCCAAAAAAGTAATCGGCACCGGTCGCTCAGCCGAAGGTGGCTGCCGTGGCGACTTGGAGGAGATTCGGCTGAATGTCTGATTCGCAATGCGCTCTAATACACACGGTCGATGGGGCCACACGGCTGCTGGCCATCGTCGGGGATCCGATCGCGCAGGTGAAGTCGCCCCTATTCTACAATGCGCGCCTCGCTGCGGCTGGTGTGAATGCAGTCCTTGTGCCTTGGCATGCGCGGGAAAAGGACTTCGAGTCCGTCATGCGCGGTCTTCTTGCGACAGCCAATATCGACGGAATTGTCATCACCTATCCATTCAAGCAGCGAGCGATGGCCTTCGCGTCGCAGCTGGAGCCGATGGCGGAGCGCGTTGGCGCAATCAACGCGGTGCGTCGCGAGAAGGATGGCAGCTGGACCGGCGGCATGTTCGACGGGCTTGGCCTGCTCCAGGCCGTGCATGGCCTCGGCAGATCGACGTCAGGCGCGAGGATCAAGCTGCTGGGCGCCGGCGGTGCTGGTAGTGCGATCGCCCATGCCTTGGTCGATAGCGGCGCTGCATCGATTTCCGTACACGACGCGGCCGGGGAAAAGGCCGTCTCCCTCGTGTCGACACTTGCGAAGATGTATCCCAATTGCTGTATCGATGCCTCCGGTCCGGGCCTGGGCGACATTGACGTCCTTATCAATGCGACACCCATCGGGCTTTCGCCGGACGACGGCTTGCCCGTTCCTATGGCGGACTTGAAGGGGGACGTGGCGGTCATCGATATCGTGCCGCGTGCGTCCACGCCGCTTTTGCGTTTCGCGGAAGAACTCGGTTGCGCCCATATCGGCGGGGCAGCAATGGTCGAGGGGCAATCGGATATTGTCCTCAGCTTTTTCAACAAGATTGCATGGAACGGCAATGCCGATCGGCCAAAGGCAGCTGATCGCCATACAGCCGAAGGAGGTCTCTAATGAATGGAAATGGTTTGGCTTTGAAGATGCCCGGGTGGCTGGGTTCAGCTTTTCTCTCGGCCCTCGTCTTCGTTGGCCTGATCGTACTTTGGTGGCTTGCGGTTCTCGCTTTTGAGATCCCGGCCTACCTTCTTCCCCCGCCGCAGGCGGTTATCCCCGAGCTGATTGAACAGCGTCAGAGCCTTTGGACTCATTCGCTGGTAACCATCCAAGAGATCATTTTCGGCTTCGCGCTGTCTGTGGTGACGGCTATTCCACTCGGCCTGTTGATCGCGCTCTCGCCGACCGCCAAGCGAATGCTCTATCCGTTGCTTGTCTTCATTCAGCTTGTGCCAAAGATCGCCATAGCGCCCCTTTTCGTCGTCTGGATCGGCTTTGGCCCTACGTCGAAGGTGATGCTTACCCTGCTTCTCACCTTCTTTCCGCTGCTACTTGCTAGCATTGCCGGCTTCCAGATCCTGGACCAGCGCTTCCTCTATCTGACCAAGTCGATGGGTGCGACGACTTGGCAGACCTTCCGCTACCTACGCTTCCCGTCCGCCCTTCCGGTCATTTTCGGCGGCCTGAAGACCTCGGCAACAATCGCTGCGACCGCGGCAATTGTGGCAGAGTTCGTCGGCGCCAACCGGGGCCTTGGCTTTCTCTTGCTACAAGCAACAGGCGTCATGGATACAAAGCTAGTCTTCGCGATCCTCTTCGTCATGACGATCATCGGCCTCGGTCTGAACAGCCTCGTCGAGGTCGTCGAATATTTCATGACGCCGTGGCGTCGCAATCGCAGCCGCGATTGATACATCTTCAAAACCAAGGAGGAGAATACAGTGAATAGGCATACCATATTCGGCAAGCTCAGCCCCCTCAAACACGCAGCAGCGGCGGCGATGATTTCGCTTGTCGCCAGTCCGCTCGCGGCCGCGGAGCTGACTCCGCTTACCTTTTGGCTGAACTATCCCGCTGCTGGCTTCAATGCCGGGTTCGAACTCGCGGTCAAGAACGGATACTACAAGGATGCTGGTCTTGACGTGAAAATCGAGCCGGGCAACGGTTCGCAAATTACTGCTCAGCTTATCGCTGGCGGGAAAGGCGAAATAGGTTTTGCCGACGCCGCGCCGGTGATGAAGCTTGTCTCTGAAGGCGCCAAGATCAAGGTTCTTGCCACGATCCTTCAGGGCAATCCGAACCAGGTAACCGCGCTCAAGGAAAAGGGTATCAATTCCGTTAAGGATCTAAAAGGCCATTCGGTTGCCATCCCGAACGGCGGTTCGCAAGCTGCGATGTTCCCGCTCGTTCTTGCAGCCAACGGCCTGAGCTACAGCGATGTCAAACAGGTGAACATGCCGAAGGAATCCATGGTCGCCGCCCTCCTTCAAGGGCAAGTCGATGCCATTCTTGGATCGATCGACTTCTTCGCCATCCAGCTGAAGGATCTCGGTGCGGAGACGACCGACTTTCCCTTTATCGATAACGGCGCACCGACCGTCTCGACCTCTATTATCGCCTCCGAATCCTTCCTGGAGGAACATCCTGATCAGGCCAAGGCCTTCGTTGCCGCGAGCTTGAAGGGCTGGTATGCCGCGGTTGACGATCCGAAGGCTGCAGTGACGGCCATGAAGGAAATGTTCCCGGACGCATCGGAAGAACAGGCTCCTGCTCAGTTGGAAGCCACTAAGTATCTGATGTGTGTCAATCGTGCAAAGTTCGTCGGGAAGGCGACGCCGGAGCAATGGTCAGATACAGTCAAAATCTTGAATGAGATCAAGATGCTCCCCCCAAACATTGAGGCGGCAAGCTACTATACCTATGACTACCTGCCGCCCGAAACCGATCTACGCTCTTGCCCGCTGAAGTGATCCCTATGAAGCAGTCCGTTATGCCATCCTATTCTACGTCCGCCCCCGGCTCAGACTTGAGCGGAGTCCGAATTGAGATCGACAACGTCAATAAAGTCTTCGGAGGCTTTGAAGCGTTGCGGCCGACCACCATCGACATCCAGCCAGGCGAGTTCGTCTCCGTCGTCGGGCCTAGCGGATGTGGCAAAAGCACGCTGATGCTAATGGTCGCCGGCCTTCTCGATCCGACCAACGGCCGGATAAAGGTCGGCGGAAAACCACTCTCTGGTGCCCTTACCGACGTCGGGATTGCCTTTCAGGACCATCTGCTGCTGGAATTCAGGACAGCGATGGATAACGTGCTGCTTCAAGGGGTCATTCGAGGTCTACCACTCGATCCGATCCGCAAGCGAGCGGAAGAGCTATTCGAACGGCTGAGCCTGACGAAAGCGGCCAACCGCTACCCCAGCCAGCTTTCCGGCGGGATGCGTCAGCGCGTTTCGCTAGCCCGAGCATTGGTGCTCAAGCCATCGGTGCTGCTGATGGATGAGCCTTTCGGGGCCCTGGACGCGCTCACGCGCGTTCAGGTTCGGCATGACTTGGAGCAGCTCTGGATTGCGGAGCGGCCAACGGTCCTCTTCATTACCCATAGCGTCGAAGAGGCCGTCGGGCTTGGCGACCGGGTACTGGTCATGGCCCCCTCGCCTGGACAAGTTGTGGACGAAATCAAGATTGATCTGCCGCGTCCGCGTCCGGTCGCTCTTGGCGAAGAGCCGGAGCTCGCCGAGTATTCGCGACGGATCTACGACCATTTCGCGCGCCTGGGCGTTATTCACCGCTAGCAATATAGATCCACTGGTGGTCGCTCGGTAGCTTCGACGACCAGTGGATTTTTACTTCATCCGTTTTCTGCCTACGCGGATCGGCCTTTCGACCAAGATGGCGATATTGTATGCTGAGATGAAGCATACTCTTGGCCAAAAGAGGAACAATTGGGTGGATCTGGGCGGCGCCCTTGCCGCCTCCGACCACAACGGTGCCGCCGTTCGGCGTGCGCAGATGCTTCCGGATGCTCGTGAGCGGATCGGCGGCCGCAGACATGGCTGCTAGCAGCTTCCGACCAGTCATCCCCGGCGCTTCAAAACATCACCGACAACCAGGCTAAAAGCCTGCCGCGTTGTCGACGCGGTTGAGCGCTTGTCGCGCGTGCCGGCGATCAGATTGCGCAACGGGATTGGCGACCGGGCTCGCGGCGATTAGGCGCTGGGTATAGAAATGCTTCGGCTCGTCAAACAGCGTCGCTGCCGCCCCCTGCTCGACCACCTTGCCGCCCTGCATGACCAGCACGCTATCTGCAAAGCTGCGGACCAGATTGAGATCGTGGCAGATGAATAGCAATGCCACATTCAATCGATCGCGAAGGTCGCGCAGCAGCGTGATGACCTGCGCCTGAACTGTGAGGTCCAGCGCGGAAACCGCCTCGTCACAGACTATGATTTCGGACGACATCGCCAGCGCTCTGGCAATCGCAATGCGCTGTCTTTGTCCGCCTGAGAACTCACCGGGAAATTTGTCGAGAGCTTTCACGTCAAGGCCGACACTTTCCAGCAGCGCTCCCGCTCTTTCGCGCCAATGTTGGCGTGGGAGGACATCCTTCTGGATGGTCCAGGGTTCGGCGATGATGTCCAACACCTTCATTCGGGGATTGAGCGAGCTATAGGGATCTTGGAAAACCGCCTGTACCGCCCGCTGATAGCGACGAATGCCATCTTTATCGAGCTGCGTGATATCGGCGCCATGGAATTTGATTTCGCCTGAAGAGGGCGACATCAAGCGCAGGATTGATCTGGCAAGTGTCGATTTTCCGGAGCCCGACTCGCCGACAATGCACATGATCTCGCCTCTGTGCAGTGTCAGGCTCATATCGTGGACGACCTTCACCTCGCCGTACCGAAGCGAAACGTTGGACACCTCCAGTATCTTTTCGGCTGGGATCCGGGGGGAACCAGGCGCCATCTTACCGGCCGCGATCAAGTCGCGGGTATATTGCTGTTTCGGATTCAGCAAAACATCCCGAATGGCGCCGGCTTCCACCATTTCGCCTCTACGCATGACAAGCACACGATCCGCAACGTCGGCGGCAACGCCGAGGTCGTGAGTGATCATCAGGATCGACGTGCCGGTTTCCCTTTGAATATCGCGGAGCAGGTCAAGGATCTGCGCCTGCACGGTCACGTCGAGGGCAGTGGTCGGCTCATCGGCGATAAGCAGCGCCGGTTTCATCGCCATGCTCATGGCGATCATGATCCGCTGCCGCTGACCGCCCGAGAATTCGTGCGGGTACTGCCTTTGGCGTTTTTCGGGGTTAGAGATGCCGACGCGTCCCAGTAGTTCGATCGCCCGCCGGTCCGCCTCGGTCCGGCTGCTGCCATGAATGCGGCAGACCTCCGCAATCTGCCAGCCAACCGGAAAGACAGGGTTCAGGTGGACGAGAGGATCCTGGAACACGACGGAGATGTCCCGACCAGCTGCGGCCCGGCGCTCTGCCCGTGGCATTTTCAGGAGGCTCTTTCCGCGGAAATGGATGTCTCCGGACCTCATGATGGCTGGCGGCATGTCGAGCAGCCCCAAGATTGCCGAAGCGGTCACGCTTTTGCCGGAACCGCTCTCGCCGATGATCGCGAGCGTCTCTCCCTTTTCAACTGAGAAGGAAATATCTTTCACTGCGTGGAATGGCCCGTCGACGGTCTGAAAATCGACGGACAGATGATCGACTTCAAGAAGGGGCGTGTTCATGCTGTCACCTCACGGGGCGTCAACCGGACACGCAGTGTCGGGTCATTTGCAATGCGGAACCAGTTGCCAATAATGGTGGCCGAAACGGCCATGGAGGCAATTGCGAGGCCGGGCCAAAGCGACACCCACCAGGCGGTTTTCAGATAGGGCTGGCCTTCGGCGACGAGCAACCCCCAGGTTGCATCCGGTGGCTGCACCCCGATACCGAGGAAAGAAAGTGCCGATTCCGCCAGCATGATCACGGCGAATTCAAGCGCGGCGATGGCGAGTACGGTCGGCATGACCAAAGGCACGATATGCCGCCTCAGAACATGGATGTCGCCTGCGCCCATGGTGCGGGCTGCAGCCACGAACCACCGCTCCCGAAGTTCCAGCGACTCGCCACGAACGGTCCGCGCGAACACGGCAAGCCTGGTGATCGTGAGGATCAAAATGACATTGCCGATATGCGCTCCGAGAACAAAGAGGACGACCATTGCCAGCAACAGCGATGGGATACTGAGGAGGACGTCGATCCCCCGCATCAAGGCGGCGCTCAAGAGGTTCTCTCGCAGGCCGGCAATCAGCCCGATGAACGTTCCCGTCACCATTGCCATCAATACGGCCGCAGCCGCGATCATGATCGTCGTCCTGGCAGCAAGGACCAATCGGACGATCATCGGCCGACCGAGCGCATCGGCGCCGAGGAAGTAGACCCACGATCGATTAAGGTGGAACGGTGCCGCGTGCCGTGCCGTTAGCTGCATCCGGTTTAAGGATGGATCGACGAACGCCGGCCCGATGATTGCGATAACAACAAGAACCAGCAGATATACGAGCGCCACGCAAGCCACGCGGTCTTGTTTCAGCAATAGCCAATAGTTTCGCATGGTGTCCCTCAAGTCAGCCTGACGCGGGGGTCAAGCCGCATGTAAAGGATGTCGATGATCGTGTTCATCAGATAGACCGCGACGGCGGCAACGATGATGCAGGTGATCGTGAGTTCGAAGTCGCGGTTTCGCACCGAGTCGATCATCAGATTGCCGATGCCAGGGAAGCCGAAGATCGTTTCGACGACAACAGCTCCGTTGATGAGGCCGGTTGCCTGGATGCCGGCTACGGTTATGAGCGGCAGGAGTGCATTTCTAAGTGCATGGACAAAGATGATGCGCGGTCCGGATGCACCCTTCGATATCGCCGTCTTCACGTAGGGAGCGTTCAGGCAGCTGATCATGCTGGACCGAACCACCTGTGACAACAGTCCGACAGGACCGAGGACAAGAACGGCCACAGGCAGGATCCAGTATTTTGCGCTGCCCATGCCCGACGTGGGAAGCCATTCGAGTTTCATCGAAAAGACGAGAATCGCGACGATCGAGACCCAGAAGGGCGGAGTGGACGCGGTCACGATCGTCAGGATGCTGACGAGCCGGTCAAAAAGCGAATTTGGCCAATAGGCCGCGAGCGAACCCAGGATCGCTGCCAAGCAAATTGCTATCGACATAGCAAAAGCCGCGAGCTTCAGCGTCACCGGAAATGCCTCTAGAACGACGTCGAGCGCAGGCCGGGCCTTGAAGACGGAGTTGCCAAAGTCGCCATGCGCGAGGTTCGAGATGTATCTCGAGAACTGGATGAGAACCGGATCGTTGAAACCATGTTCTTGCCGGAAGGCTGCACGCTGCGTCTCTGAGGCCGACAAGGGCAGATAGAGGTCGGTCGGGTCCCCAGTCAGTCGCGTCAGGAAGAAAACGACCGTGAGAAGAACAAAAAGTGCGGCGACGCTTTGAGCGAAGCGCTTGACGACATAGCGCAACATACGCGAACCCTTCGGAATCTGTTGGGACGGCGGCATCGCCGCCGCCCCAAATATTCTCACTTGAACGTGATGGTAGCGACGTCAAGACGCCCTCGAGAGGTTGGCTTGAAGTTCAGCCGTGGGGAGACGCGAGCGTCAGCGACCTGATGGAAGAGCATGATGTCATAGGCCTGGTCGTGGATGCGTGCGAATGCCGCCTGGTAAAGCTCCGACCGCTTCGGGTTGTCGGCTGCAGAGCCCTGGTCGATCAGCTTGTCGAGTTCGGGATCGTGTGTCTTCGACGTTCCACCAGTGGAGTGGTACTTGTTCAGAAGCGTAATACCGGCGTCGCCCGTATTATTATCATGGATGTCCATGAGAAGATGGAGCGCAGTGCTGTCGTTGAAGGGCTTGAAATAGAAGCCGTTATATTCGTTTGCTTCGAGGAGCTGTGGCTTCGTATTGAACCCGACCGCGTTCAGCATCTCGGAGATCGCTTGCATACCTTCGGCGCCGGCCGGCACGTTCGGTCGGGCGATCACAAGGATCTCCTTGTCGACCGGGACGCCGTCGGCCTTTGCCTCAGCGATGAGCTTCATCGCTTTATCGGGATCATAGGGGAAAGGCTTGATCGTGTCGTTGTAGCCATTGATGGTCGGCATGACGTAGTTTTTCGCCAAGACCCAGCGTGGGCTGTAAATCGAGCCGATCATGGCTTGACGGTCAAGCGCCAGGTTCATCGCTTCGCGAACACGAAGGTCGTTCATCGGCGGCTTGTCGACATCGATGCGCAACCGCATGGTTTCCGAATTCAGATAGGAGAAGTCGGTTTTCGGATTATCAGCGTCCTGCGGGGCGATTTCGGGGGCAATATCCGCTTCGCCACTCGCCACCATGGCAGCGCGGACGAGGGACTCCTTTCGGAAAAGGTAGGTCACGGCCTCTACCTCGGGTTTGGCGCCCCAGTATTTGTCATTGCGCTTAAGCTCGATGCCCTCACCCGGCTTCCAGCTGGCGAAGCTATAGGGCCCCGTGCCGACAGGCGCACGGGTAAAATCGTCAAACGGCGTGTTGGGCGAGACCATCGGAAGCGTGGCCAGCATGACTGGAAGGAGCGGCGCGGGATGGTCCGTCTTCAGGTCAACGGTTAAATCGTCGACGACATCAAACGTGAACTTCATTCCCTCGAAGTGATAGCTGCGGGTCGCGCAGTTCAGTTTCGGGTTCAGCACGCGCTGGAATGACTTGACGAAGGTTTCGGCATTGAAGGCGGAACCATCCTGGAAAGAAACGCCCGGACGCAGCTTTAGACGCCACTGGCTGTCACCGGTCCGGGTCCATTCCGTGACCAGTCCCGGCTGGACCTGACCGGTCGCAGCGTCGATCTTGGTGCCCGTCTCGACGAGGTTGTTTCGGATCACGAAGCCGATCGTGCTGCGTGTCGTGTTGCAAGGATCGAGTGTGTCCGGTTCCGCGTCAAGCACGATGCGAATGTTCTTGTTGGGCTGCTGTGCCGCAACGACGCCGGCCCCGACTGTCAATGCAACCGCAGTCGCGGCCGCAAATCCTATTGCTTGAAAAGCTTTCATTTTTTCCTCCCTAATCTCATGCAGATCAGCGATCTGCGATCACGCTACGGCTGACTTCGGTTTTTTGCATCACAGACAAATTCACCAACGAAGTTCGACCGCTTGTTTGTTTTTGCTCATCGCCACCTTGTGTTTGAATCGCGCGCGCAATTGAAGCAGCCCACCCTCCGGTCGGCTGCTATGCCCTCCTATTGGTCTACAATGAAGCCGTCATGGTGGGGCCGCACAAGGATGGGGCGATCGACCTTAGGTGAGGACGCGAGCGCCCTCTCGCGGAGCTCGATTCCGAGACCTGGCCCTTGCGGTATCGAAAGGAAACCATCCTGTGGTGCTGGCAGCCCTTCGAATAAAGCGGCAGCTGGCAGATCGGTGTTTCCGTGGATGCCGGTCGAGGATGACGGGTACTCCTGGATCGCGACGTTCGGGACATTCGCATCGAGCTGCAACTCAGCCGCCAGGTTAAGCGGCGACAGCGGATTGTGCGGGATGATGTCCATGTCATTGGCTTCGGCGAGCGCAGCAATCTTCTTGGCGCCCGTGATACCGCCGCAGAGGCCGATGGACGGACGAAGGAATTGGACGCCTCTTCTTGCTACCAGCGTCTGGAACATCTGCAAGCTGAAGTAGCGCTCACCGGTTGCGATCGGTACAGAGATATGATCGGCAACCCACGCCATGGCATCCTGGCTGCTCGGCTTGAGCGGATCCTCGAAGAACATGGGACGATAGGGTTCGATCTCGCGGGCGAATGTGATCGCCTCGGCGACCGTCAATCGTCGGTGCAATTCGATGCAGAGGTCGACATCAGGCCCGAGTGCTTCTCGAAGCGAAGCGATGACCGCAACCGCGTCGTCTATCTTGCGGGCGTGGGGCTTGAAATAGCGGTTATAGTCCTCGTCGAGGAAGGGGTTGAGGTGGCCGAGTGCCGTGAAGCCCTGAGATTTACGGAGCAGTGCCTCGGAAATCATCTCCTTTGGTGTCTTCGCCTTGACGTGGCCATACAGACGGATCTTGTCCCTTACAGAGCCGCCGAGCAGGTCCGAGATCGGAACACCGAGAGACTTGCCCTTGATATCCCACAGGGCGATGTCGATGGCGGAGATGGCGCCCATGATTGCGGCGCCGGTGAAATGACTTGCACGCTGCAGTGCGTTCCAGTGGTGCTCGATCTGCCGGGCATCGCGGCCAACCAAATACTCGCCGCACTTCACGATCGCGGCGGCGCTGGCCTCGAGGTGTCCCCACGCGCCGGATTCTCCTATGCCGGTCGTCCCGTCTTCAGTGGTGATCTGAACAAAAAGGTACTTGTCTACAAAGCTCGGTACAACTGACTTAATTTTCATGGCCCACCAACTTTCTGTTGGACCATTTTTCGGGTGGCTCGCCCCGACTTTCAATTCGTAGTTCCCTAAACCACCCTTTCCAGATTTTGAACGGTCGGGCCGAGGCCAACAGCCTTGCTGGAGCGACGAAAAAGAGGCAGCGATCAGAACGCAGCCTTACCGTTTTTCGAAGCCAGAATAACATCTTTGAACGACCGAGCTGCGCTCGTCATCAGGTCTTCGCGGTACCAGATTTTTATCTGGCGATCCGCCCAATCCTCTTCGATTGGGAGGCAGACGGTTCCAAGCTTCCTGGCGTACGGCTTGGCCATGAGCTCTGACATAATGCCAATTCCCAAATTTGCGGCGATCATGCTTCGCATCACGTCAAACGACTGCACGGCCCGATACCTCAAGGTTTGTCGCCGTTCGGCGGCCTGCTGAACCAGGAAAGCGCACAGTGCGCTCTGCGGTCCTAGGGTCACATGGTCGAATTGCAGCATCTCTTCGAAATTGGCTCGACGCTGTCTGGCCAATGGGTGGTCAGCGGGGACCATCGCGACGAGCTTTACGTCCTGGAAAGAATCCGAGGACATGCCGATTGGCGCGTCAAACACCGAGATCGTGAGACCGAGGTCTGCCCGTCCGCTTTCGATTTCGGGAACAATCGACCAGCCGTTCACCTCTTTGAGATCGACGGTGACGTCGCGGTACGTGGCCGAATATCTGGCGACGATGTCTGCGAGGCCGCCCACGATTGCAGACTGTGTGGCGATGATGCGGACCTGACCGCGTTTCCCTGCTGCAAACTCCTTCATGGCTTGCGAGGCGATGTTCAGCCGGTGCATCACGGATTGAATGTGGACGGCCAATTCCTCGCCGGCGGGCGTTGCCGTCACCCCGCGAGCATGTCGTTCAAAGAGCGTGACCCCAAAGAGATGTTCCAGGTCCTGAATGCGCTTTGTAACTGCCGGCAAAGCGATGTGGGATTTTTCGGCGGCGCGCGTCAGGCTTCCTTCCTGGTGGGCAATGAGAAACAGCCGAGCAGATTCCAGATCAAGTCCACGCATATAGTCTAAACGGGCCGTAGTCGCCTTTATCTCCATTGTGGGAAGGAACCGAAGAACAGCATAACCAATTTAGGGACGGTGACAACATAAGACGCCCAGGACAGCCACCCCTATACCCTCGCGAAATGTCCCTCGGACACCTGGCGTAGTGGCGTGCTGTCGGCGACGTAGCCGAGAGGCCGCAGCGCGTTTCTTGGTTCCGTCGTATCCAGAGTGCGATTGGCTGACCTTCGTTCTGGGTCGGGTAAGGGCACGGCCTCTAGGAGCATACGTGTATAGGGATGAGCCGGAGCGGCGAAGACCTTTTCGCGCGGCCCTATCTCT
>NZ_JBNDHT010000135.1:0-19612 GCF_056755115.1 Rhizobium sp. SVR5-2C
GTTTCAAGGCCATGCCAAAGACCGGCGGCTGGGTGATGCCTGAGGTGGGCACACTGTGGGACGTGCGCCAGACGGCCGGGCCGGGGAAATAGGTATCGCTCGGTGCATGGAAAACAATGTGCGGTATCATGCCGTCCGCCCACTGTCCTTCCACCAGACGCTCAAGCTCGCGATAGGCGCGGAGCACGTCGTAGCCAGCGAAACCCATGGCGACGAATGCGGAATCCCAGTTCCATTGGAAAGGATAGAGGCGGTCGGTCGGGACCGTGTATCCGCCACGATCGTTGGCTCTCAGGATGGCGCGAGCCTTTACGATGAAGTCGTTCATTTCAATTCCTTGACGAAACTAACTAAATTGGCGGCATGCCCCGCGTCCTATGCGAGGCGCGCCTTGGCATTCCAAACCCGGCTGCACCGCGAGCACACCGAGTTCGGCCGAAATGAGCGGCGGTCTACTTCCGAAAGCGGCCTGCTTATTGCTGCGGAAGACGCGGATAGGGCACTCTGTTACCGTTGTGATCAAACAGATGAAGGTTTGAGGCGTTGAATTCCAGCCCGACACGTTCGCCGGCCTTGATGCGAGCACCCCCCGTGACACGGACGTTGACCGGCGCATCCAAGCCGTCGATATCGACATAGATGAAACTGTCGCTGCCCAGGTGTTCGGCGACGCCAACGGTTCCCGCCAAGGGTGCGGTATCGGGATCAGCAAGGTGGATGTGTTCGGGGCGAATTCCGAGAAAGCTTACGCTGCTGGCGCCCTGCGGAACGAGCCGGGCAGCCCGCTCGCTCGTGAAAGGGGCGCAGTCGATGATATTCATCTTCGGCGAGCCGATGAACGTCGCCACGAAAAGATTGCATGGCTGATCGTAAAGTTCGAGTGGCTCCCCTTGCTGCTGAATGGCACCTCCGTTGAACACGACGATCTTGTCGGCCAGCGTCATGGCTTCCACCTGATCGTGGGTGACATAGATCATGGTCTTGCCCAGCCTCTTATGAAGCCTGGCGAGTTCCATCCGCATTTGCACGCGCAGCGCCGCATCGAGATTCGACAAAGGTTCGTCGAACAGGAAGGCGACCGGCTCGCGCACGATTGCCCGCCCGATTGCTACTCGCTGGCGCTGGCCGCCAGAGAGTTCCTTGGGCTTGCGCTCCAGTAATTTTTCCAACTGCAAGATTTCCGCCGACGTCGCGACGGCCTTGTCCTGAGTTTGCCGGTCGGCACCTGCAATGCTCAGGCTGAAACTCATGTTCTCGCGTACGGTCAGGTGCGGATACAACGCGTAAGACTGAAAGACCATGGCCAGGCCGCGCTTGTCGGGCCCAGTCCGCGTCACGTTCTTGGCGCCGATGACAATCTCGCCGGAGGTCGTTTCCTCGAGGCCTGCAATCAGCCGCAGCATGGTCGACTTGCCGCATCCGGACGGACCGACAAACACCACGAACGATCCATCGTCGATGTCGAGGTCGACACCCTTGATGATCTCGACGGAGCCGAAGGACTTGCGAATTTCCCTGAGACTGATTGCACCCATGGTTTACCTCTTTCTAGATCGTTTTGCGGCAGTGCCCGAGGCTCACCTGCTCAAGGGTTCGCCCGCCGGGGCGCGTTTGCCGACTGTGCATCGATTGGTCGAAGCGACTGGTAGAGTTCGGGCCTGAGCGCCCGGAAGCTTGGCTCCTGCAGGCGCGCGGGAAGGATCTGGTCAAAATCCAGCCGGGCGATCACGGTCTCTTCGGTGCCATGTCCCGCCTTGCCAAGGAGTTCGCCCGTGGGCGCGCAGATCTGGGAACCACCGCAATAGTGAACGTCTGCCTCGATCCCCGCGCGATTCACCGCTGCCGTGAAGATCTGACTGTCCTGGGCCCTGGCCGGGGTGCGCAGATTCTGAAGGTAGTCGTAACCAACCGGAACAGCTGAAGGATTGATCACCAGCTCGGCGCCGCACATTGCCAGTTCGCTGAACAATTGCGGGATCGCCGCCTCGAAGCAGATTGCAATCCCGACCCGCGCACCGGCGACTTCAAACACCGGTAACTCGGCACCGGCCCGAAACCACAGATGCTCACGCGGATAAAGATGCGACTTCCGGTAGACGCCGATCAGTTCGCCAGTGGCGTCAATGACGGCGACCGATGAGTAATAGACACCGGCGACCTGTCCGTCTGCCTCCAGAACTCCGCAGGCAAGTGCGATCGAATGTTTACGCGCCATGTCGCGCAAGGCTCTGACGCTTCCGCCGCTGATGGGCTCCGCGGAGGCCAGCCAACCGGCAGTGTCCGGTGCGTAGCCCACATCCGCGCATTCCGGCATCACCGCAAAGTCGGCCTTGCCTGCGATGGCGGCGAGGCGGCACTCCATGTGCTCCAGATTGGCGGCACGGTCGAGTGGCCGGGAATTCATCTGGAGGAGCGCAAGGTTCATTTTCGTTCGATTCATCAGGATTTAACCCCACCAAGTGTCAGGCCAGAAATGAACTGGCGTTGGAAAATGCAATAGAGCACGACGACCGGCACCATGCCGATGATGACGCCGGCAGTCAGAGGGCCCCAATCGGAGCCGGTCGAGCCGAGGAAGTTGTACATCGCGCCTTGCCAGGTCTGCATCGTCGCGGAAGACGTGAATGTGGCCGCAAACACGAACTCGTTCCACGAAAAGCGCACGGCGAAGATGACAGCCACCGCAATGCCCGGCCAGATCAACGGCAGCACGATAAGCCGGAACGTCTTCCAGCGGCCCGCGCCATCCATCATGGCCGCCTCTTCCAGTTCGCTCGGAATGGTGTCGAAGAAGTTCTTGAGGATCCAGACGTTGAGAGGCAGGATCAGCGCCTGATAGGTCAGGACCAGACCCTGATAGCTGTTCAGCCAGCCGATTTTTTGCAGCATGAGATAGAGGGGGATGGTGTTGACGGTGACCGGGATCATGAAGACGCCGAGAATAGCCCCCATCAGCAGCCCCTTCCCGCGAAACTCGAACCGGGAAAGCGCATAGCCGGCAGTCGCCGAGATGAAGACGGAAAGGACGGTCGCACCTGCCGCGACGATGAGGGAGTTCATCAGCGCACGAGCAAATTGCGGGTTCGACAGCAGTCTCACATAGTGAGCAGCAGTTGGGTGCGTGGGGATCTGCGGAAAACCGGCAGGATTGATACTGGCCAGCACGACCATGACGAACGGGACAATTACAACCAGGCTGACGAGCGTCAGCAACCCATAACCGACGAGCTTACGCATGAGCGCTCCTTTGCGTGCGCAAATAGATGACCGCACCGATGATGTTCAGCAGGAAAAGCATTATTCCGACGCTTGAGCCGACGGAGAAATTGCCGAACTCGAAGGCCTGCCGATACATGTAGAGAGACATGGTGGTGGTCGAATTGGCCGGCCCACCCTGGGTTATCGCCAGTGGCAAGGCGAACACGTTGACCGTCCACATGGTAATCAGGATGAGGTTTAGGGCGACGAAGGGCTTGAGCAGGGGCAAAGTGACCCGCACCAGAACCTGGCGTGAGGTGGCGCCGTCCATCCGGGCAGCCTCGACGGTCTCCGGGTTGATCGTCGTCAGCGCCGCGCCCATCATCAACACGGTAAATGGCGTGCCGAACCAGATGTTGGTCAGGCTGACGGACCAGATCGCCCAGGCTGAGTTCGAGAGCCATTGTATAGGCCCGATGCCAAAAATGCCGAGGAAGTTATTCAACGGTCCGTGCTGCTGATACATGAACAGCCAGATGTAGGCCACGACCAGTTCCGAGAGCACCCAAGGCAGCACAATGATGGCTCGGAACAGCTGCGCCGATGACGTGAGGCGCTGAAGCAGAAGAGCCAAGCCAAACCCGGCGGCAAACTGCCCCAGTACGCTCGACAAGGTGAAGATCAGCGTTGTTACAGCAGACTTGTGGAAGATCTTCGGAAAGACGTTGTCATTCAGCAGAGTCGCATAGTTTCGCGCTCCGACGAAACTCCAAGCCTTATGGAAAGTCGCAAAGCTGACGTTATGGATGGAGATCCAGATGTTCCAAATGATCGGAACGATGAACAGGATGGTCATCGAAACAATGACCGGAGCAAGCAAAAGTGCGACGAAACGAGAATTGCTTGTCGAGCTGGGTCTCAGCATGATTGGCGCCTCCGAGAGCCGGGCGCCCGTGGGCAGCCCGGCTCTTTAGTTTCAGGTCAGTTGCTGGAGATGACCGTGCAAATGGCGCCGGAGCCGTTGCTATCGGCAGCCTTTTGCATTGGAGTCACGGCATTGATCAGGCGGCCGCCTTTCTCGCAGGCGCCGTTATTGTCATCGGCCACTTTAACCGAGGTGCCTTCCGGCCAACCGAGCGCCTCTAGCACCTGGTGCTGCGCATTCGCGGCAGCCTCAGCTGGATCAGCCCCGTTGAACATGACGTTCTGCACCGTCTCGCTGATCGTGGTGCCGACGCCGGACCAGCTCGGGAAGTTCGGGCGGCCATAGGCGCTGGGGGCGAGCTTCTTGAGTTCATCCCAGCGCTTGTCGCCACCCTTGTCCCAGTAGGCGCCGAAGTCTTTATCGAGATCCGTGGCAAAGGACTGGCGAACGGGCAGATAGCCGAACTTCACTTCGGCGTCGCCCATGACCTTCACGTCCAGCATGGCCTTGAGGAACTGCCAGGCGACATCGGGATGCTCCGACGTCGCGGGGATTGCGAGTGTCCAGCCGCCGGCCATGGTGGCGGTCGGCTCGCCCTTCTTTTCGGTCGGAAACGCCGCAATCACCCCGACATTGCTCATGTCTGCGCCGGTATTGGCCAGCGAGCCATAGACCCACGTCCCTTCAAGAGACGTCGCAAAGCTTCGCGACGCGAACTGCGGCCCGAACTGGTGTTCGGTGAAAGGCGTGATGCCGGCGTCGACCTGCGCCTTGGTGAATTTCAGCGCGTCGATCCACGCCTGGCTGTCGAGGGAAGGAACCCAAGCCTCGCTGGCCCCAGCGTCCTTCGCGGCCTCCTCATCGACCAGTTGCCCGATATCTCCGTTGTGCATCCAGACATAGGGCAGCGTCCAGTCGGCAACCCAGGGCTTGCCGATCAGCAGGCAGCCTTGGATGCCTTTCTTGGAAAGGGCAGCATCAAGCTTCTTGCAGCTCTCCAGATACCCGTCCCATGTCGTCATGGACTGCGGGTCGACACCGGCCTCTTTGAGGAGGTCTTTCCAATACCAAAGCACGCGGGCGTCGGTCCAAGCCCAGATGGCGTGCCATTTGCCCTCATAGAGCGTTCCATCACGATAGGCCGGCAGCCAGTCCTTCAGCCCGTCAAGATCGCGGTCGATATAGGGGGTGAGGTCCTTGGTGAAGCCGGCTGCGGCAAACTCGCCAACTTCAGGCTGGTCGAGCGAAACGATGTCAAGCGGCGTCCCGCCCGCGGCGGCGGCACGAAGCCGCGTAAGCCTGTCGCCAAACGGCAGGATTTGAGCGTTTACCTTCAAATCGACCTGGGGATTGGCCTTCTTAAATGCGGCCTCGGCCAAGGGCAGAATGTGTTCCCAGCGATCGGCCGGAGAAACCAGCACGAGGTTGAGCGATACCTGCTCTGCCGCGGCCGGCGTACCGATCGCAATTCCTGCAGCCACCAGTGCAACTGCCGTAAGTCCAAGTGAATTCTTTGTCATCATGACGTTCCCTTTCTTTGTCAGCCAATCAAAGCGACTGGTTTTTTTGGACCTCTTTATCCGCCCTGCCAGAATGCCGGCTGTTTGAGCGGCAACGCGGCGGTCTCACTGGCCACCTTCAAGGACAAGGAGCCGAGAGACAGCGCTGCAAGTACCGGCAGAGCCGCTGCGCCGAGCGCGGCAGCCTTTCCGTCGCTGAACGAAGCGTCGATCGCCGGAGGGGGTAGGGCGCCCGCTGGCCTGACGCTCGAGATCTTTTCCGCCAGACGTGTTGCGAGCCAGCTGAAGACAGAGTCCGGAAACTCGCCGCCAAGCACGATCCGCTCGGGATCAAGAAGATTTTCTACGGCATGGATCGGAGCGAGCAGCGCGTCGCAGGCATTCTCTAGCCAAGCGATCAGATCTGCATCCTCGGCATTGAGCCGCAACGCCACCTCATCCTTGGTGATACCTGGAAACGCACGCCTCAGGGCGGCGAATGAAACGACATGGTTTACTTCCGGACCACCCATATTACCGACAAGAAGGCGGCCAAACTCGCCGGCGTTGGCCGTCGCGCCGCGCATCGCTGCGCCATTGGAAATGATGCCGCCGCCCAGATTGGTGCCGAAGTAGATATAGAAGAAATCCTGACAACCCCGTGCGCCGCCATGACGCAATTCTCCGATGGCCGCCGCCGTGGCATCGTTTTCGATGAATACCGGCAGACCAGTGTGGCCGCGAAGAATATCGCTCACCGGGACGTCGTCCCAGCCTGGGTAGTTGGGCACCGACCGGACGCGGCCCTCAACGAGAGAGAGCGGGCCGGGTAGAGCCAAACCGACGCCCGCAACAGGCGAGCCGGCCTCAGCCTGCAACTTTCGTATGGTAGCGGCGATCT
Source organism: Rhizobium sp. SVR5-2C (assembly GCF_056755115.1). Lineage (NCBI taxonomy): Bacteria > Pseudomonadati > Pseudomonadota > Alphaproteobacteria > Hyphomicrobiales > Rhizobiaceae > Rhizobium > Rhizobium sp. SVR5-2C. The sequence continues at coordinate 6,524 of NZ_JBNDHT010000135.1, forward strand.
CCATCAGGGCTGCCTCGGGCGTAGCCTCATGCAATTGCGAGGCTTCCCGGCGCAGCGTCCGTCCGGAGAGGTCGGTCAGCAGAGCGCTGTAGTATCCGCGCTCGAGATGGACACCAATCGAGCAAAGGGCGCTTTCGTTCACCGTGAATTGCTTGGGTGGCTGCCCGCGCCGCGACTTGATGCGCCCAGGCGACCTTATGAAACCATCGGCATCGAGTTCCCCGGTGAGATTGCTGATCGTTTGAACCGTCAGCCCGGTATACGGGGCAATTTCGGCGATCGTCATCGGGCCGTGAACGCGAATAACTTCGAAGACCGCCCGGAGATTATGGGCGTAAGTGTCTTTCTGGCTCAGTCCGGTCACATAGGTCATGTCATTTATTAATCACAATGGATTTAATTAATCAAGAGGCCAATTTTCGACCCTGAGCTGGCGTCGGTCGGGGTCCCGCCACGCGGCTCGCGATAGCCCGAAGTGCGCGCGGCCTCGGTAGACCGGTACCGGTCCCGTTTGGCGCCGCCGACGACTTGTGAAAAATCCGATACTAGGGCACAATTTGTGAGTGCGGCGGCATTTCGATCCGATCGTTTCGCGCCGCGTGACAGTCCGCGTCGGAGGCTCGGCGTCGATGGATCAGGGGTTCTTTCTTCTGTTCGCCACGGTGTCGGTGATCACGGCCCTGCTGCTGGTCCTGGCGCGTAATCCGGTTCACAGCGCGTTGGCGCTGATGGCCTGTTTCCTGCAAATCTCTGCAATCTTCGTCTTGCTCGGAGCGCCGTTGCTCGCGGTGATCCAGATCTTCGTCTATGTCGGCGCGATCATGGTCCTGTTCCTGTTCGTAATCATGATGATCGACGTGCGCGAAGCGGTGTTGCAGCGGTTCTTGCCGGGCGGCAACCTGCCGGCTCTGGTGCTGGTGGTGCTGCTTGGGATCGAGATGCTTGTGCTGGTGCTCTGGAGCAACCGCTTTTCGGTCGCGGAGCCCGTCACTGAGCGCGGCGGCGATCAGCTCAGAGAGCTCAGCACGACGCTTTTCGCCGACTACCTGCTCCCATTTGAAGCCGCCTCGGTCATCCTGCTGGCCGCCCTGGTCGGCGCCATCGTCCTGGCGCGGAAGGAGTCGAACTGATGGTTTCGCTCTCGTGGTATATTTTGCTCGGAGTGGTCCTGTTCGTGATCGGGGCGGCGGGCGTGCTGCTCAGGCGCAATATCCTGGTTGTGCTGATGTCGCTGGAGCTTCTGCTCAATTCGGTCAACATCAACTTCATCGCTTTCGGGCACTATTACGACGATTTTCGCGGGCAGATCTTCGCGATCTTCGTCATCGCAATCACCGCGGCGGAAGTAGCCGTCGCCCTTGGTATCCTGGTCGCTCTTGTGAGGAACAAGTCCACCCTCAAGGTCGACGACATGACGATGATGAAAGGATAGCGGCTTGGACCCGGACCCGGTGATATCGATCCGGCCGCTGCTTGCCGTCACCGTTGCAGGGCTGGCGGCCCTTGCGATTCTCCTTCTGAACAACCGCGAGAGGTTCCGTGATCTCGTCTCGCCATTGGCCGCGGTTGTTTTGTTCGCAATTGTCGTTTCGATGGCGCCCACCGTGCTGGCGGGCGGGGCGATCGAATTGCGCTTGTTCGAGATTCTGCCGGGGATTGCCTTCGCTTTCCGGGTCGATGCGCTCGGCATGGTGTTTGCCACCGTCTCGTCGCTGTTGTGGATCACGGCGGCGATCTATTCCATCGGCTACATGCGGCACTTGCACGAGCATGCGCAGACCCGGTTCTTCGCCTGCTTCGCGGCCAGTCTCGCGGCCGCCGTCGGGGGCGCCTTCGCCGCCAATCTGTTCACGCTGGTGATCTTCTACGAGGTACTCAGCCTCGTGACCTATCCGCTCGTCTATCACCACGAGGACGAAGAGGCATGGAGGGGCAGCCGCAAATACCTTGTCTATCTGATGGGTGCCTCGAAAAGTGCGCTTCTCGCCGCGCTGGCACTGACCTACCAGATCGCGGGGTCGCTCGACTTCAGGGCAGGGGGACTGTTGGGAGGCGTCGATGCCTCAGCGCCGCTGCTGACGGTCGTCTATTTCTGCTATCTCTTCGGCTTCGCCAAGGCCGCAATAATGCCGATGCACGCCTGGCTACCTGCCGCGATGGTGGCCCCAACACCGGTCAGCGCGCTCCTGCATGCGGTGGCCGTGGTCAAGATGGGCGTGTTCTGCGTGCTGCGGGTGGTGTTCCATGTCTTCGGCACGGGGCTGATGGGCAGTCTGCATCTTGGCATCGCTACGGCCTATCTGGCCTCATTCACGATCCTGATGGCGTCCGTCTACGCCCTGACACGGGACGATCTGAAGGCGAGGCTCGCCTATTCGACGGTCAGCCAGCTCTCCTATATCGTGCTGGGCGCGGTTTTGCTCTCGCCCGCCGCGATGGTCGGCGGGATCATCCACATCGCGGCTCATGCCTTCTCCAAAATCACCCTGTTTTTCTGCGCCGGGTCGATCTATTGCGCATCCGGCAAGCGGAACATCAGCGATATGGCCGGCATCGGCCGCAGGCTGCCCTGGACGATGGGGGCGTTCTTCGTCGGCTCACTCAGCATGATCGGGGTGCCGCCGACCGCGGGTTTCGTTAGCAAATGGTATCTGACGCTGGGCTCGATGCAGGCAGGGGATGTCGCGTTCCTGATCGTGCTCCTGGTGAGTTCGGTTCTCAACGCTGCCTATTTCTTGCCGGTGAGCTATCTCGCCTTTTTCAGGACGGAGGCTGAGGAGAGCCCGGCGACGATCCGTGAAATTCCGATGATGACGATCCCGCTGGTCGCGACCGCCATCCTGTCGGTGTCGATGGGCATTTTCCCAAACTATTTCCTGGCCCTCGCGGAAGGAGTTATCAGATGATCAAGCGCGTGGTCGATTTCTTCGGCGACGAAGAATATGCCAATCAGCGGCGCCAGCTGTTTTATCTGGTGCTCGTTCTGATCGTCATCGCGGACTTTCTGGTCCCCCGCGAACACGCCGAATACCCGTGGGACCGCTTGCCGGGCTGGTCGGCCGTCTATGGCTTCGTATCCTGCATTCTGCTGATCTTCGTTTCCAAGTTCCTCGGCCATCAGGGCGGGCTCATGCGGCGCGAGGATTATTATGATTGACTTCGCCCATCCCGCCCTGCTGCTCATTCTCGGCGCCCTGCCGATCCCGTTCCTGAGCGGAACGATCCGCAAGGTCTATCTGCTGCTGATCCCGGCGCTGGCGCTGCTGGCGGTGGTTATGATGCAGCCCGGCAGCTATGGAGCGGCGCAGTTCCTCGGGCAGGAAATCCTGATCGCCAAGGTCGACAAGCTGAGCATCGTCTTTGCCACGGTTTTCACCATCATGGCGCTGATCGGAACGGTCTATGCGCTACACTTGCCTCGTCCCGGCCAGCATGTCGCCGCCTTCGTCTACGTCGGCGGCGCGCTCGGCGTGGTCTTCGCCGGCGACTACCTGACCCTGTACATGTTCTGGGAAACCATGGCGTTTGCTTCTGCCTATCTGGTTTTCGCCCAAGGTGGCCGGCAAGCGATCGGCGCCGGGTTCCGATATCTCATGGTCCATGTCACCGGCGGTGTCGTCTTGCTCGGCGGAATCATTCTCCATGGGCTCTCGACAGGATCGCTGCTCTTTGGCCCGATCGGGGCGATGGGCGCCGGCACTTACCTGATCCTTGCGGGGTTCTTGCTCAACGCCGCGGTGCCGCCGCTCAACGCCTGGCTGACCGACGCTTATCCCGAAGCGACCGTCACCGGGGCGGTATTCATGAGCGCCTTCACCACCAAGACCGCCGTCTATGTGCTGGCGCGCGCGTTTCCGGGAACCGAGCTTCTTGTCTGGCTCGGCACCGCGATGGCGCTCTACGGCGTCATTTATGCGGTGCTGGAGAACGACTGCCGGCGGCTGCTCGCCTATCACATCGTCAGCCAGGTGGGTTACATGGTGGCGGGCATCGGTATCGGGACCGAGATGGCTGTCAACGGGGCCACGAGCCATGCCTTCGCGCATATTCTGTACAAGTCGCTCCTGTTCATGGGAGCCGGAGCGGTGATCTACGTCACCGGGCGGCGCAAGCTCACTGAGCTTGGCGGGCTCTACAAGACCATGCCGGTGACAGTGGCGCTCTATATGGTCGGCGCCTTCGCGATCTCGGCATTTCCATTCTTCTCGGGCTTCGTCACCAAGTCGATGGTGATTGCCGCTGCCGGAGCGGATCACCGGGCGTTGGTGGTGCTGGCGTTGACAATGGCGTCGTCGGGAACGTTCCTGCACACCGGGCTCAAGCTTCCCTATTACATGTTTTTCGGCACGGACCGGAAACTGGAGGCGCGGGAGCCGCCGCGCAACATGCTGGTTGCGATGGCCATGGCGGCGGTGCTCTGCATCGCCATCGGGGTATTTCCCCAGCCACTTTATGCGCTTCTGCCCTATCCGGTCGACTTCGAACCCTATACGGGCGTCCATGTCACCGAGAGCCTCGGCGTGCTGATGTTTACCGCCCTGGGCTTCGTGCTGTTCCTCCGGGCGCTTGATCCAGAGAACACGATCAGCCTCGACACCGACTGGTTCTATCGCAAGGGTGCGCGGGCCTTCATGTGGCTCGCCGAAAGACCGCTGGCGCGTTACGAGCAGGCAGTGAGCAATGTTTCGGAGACAGCGGCGCTGCCCCTCCTCCATGGGGCAGCACGCGCGGGGCTGCGGATCGATCTCGCCGGGGTGGACGCCGTGGTGAACGGCGTTGCCCGCTCGATCCTGCACGGCGGCGGGGCGCTGCGGCGACTCCAGACCGGCGTCGTGACCCACTACGTACTGGCGATGATCGTCGGGGTGATCGCGGCCACCGCCGTTTTCGCCGTGGCGTGGCGCTAGGGGGTGCAATGGGCTTCCCGCTCCTCAGCCTGATCGTATTCACGCCCGCCGCCGGGGCAGCGGTACTGATGCTGCTCCGCAGGGACGATGTGGTGCGATGGACAGCACTGGGTGTGACCGCCCTCGACCTCGCTCTCTGCATTGCCATGCTCGCCGGCTTCGACACATCGACCCACGCGATGCAGTTCATCGAGAGACGGCCATGGGTGCCCGTGCTGGGGATCAGCTATGCGCTTGGCGTCGACGGAATCAGCGCACTCTTCGTTTTTCTGACCGCGCTGCTGGGCTCGATCTGCGTGCTCGCCTCGTGGGCCGCGATCGACCGCAAGGTGAAGGAGTTCATGGTCAGTCTGCTCGTCATGCAGGCGCTGATGCTCGGCGTTTTCTGCGCGCTCGACCTGTTCCTGTTCTACGTCTTCTGGGAGGCGATGCTGATCCCGATGTACTTGATCATCGGCGTCTGGGGCGGCGACGGCCGGGTCTATGCGGCTTTCAAGTTCTTCCTCTACACGCTGGCGGGCAGCGTCCTGTTCCTAGTCGGCGTCATCGTGCTCTATTTCAACGGCGGCAAGACCTTCGACATTCTCGTCCTGACGGCGCAGGATTTGCCGTTCCCTGTCCAGTCGTGGCTGTTCTTCTCCTTCCTGGTCGCCTTCGCCGTCAAGGTGCCGATGGTCCCGGTCCACACCTGGCTGCCGGACGCCCATGTGCAGGCGCCAACGGCGGGCAGCATCATCCTCGCCGGCGTGCTCCTGAAGATGGGAGCCTACGGATTCCTGCGGTTCTCGCTACCGATGCTGCCCGAAGCGTCGGTGTATTATTCGACGCTGATGCTGGCGCTTTCGGCGCTTGCGATCATCTATGGCGGGTTGCTTGCGCTTGCGCAGGACGACCTGAAGAAGCTGGTGGCCTATTCCAGCATCAGCCACATGGGTTTCGTGACGCTGGGGATTTTTGCGCTGAACCTCCGCGGGCTCGAAGGCGGAATCCTGCAGATGTTCAATCACGGCGTAACGACGGGTGCCTTGTTCCTGTTCGTCGGCCTGATCTACGAGCGGACGCATACGCGCAGCATGGCGGAGTACGGCGGACTGATGAAGGCGGCGCCGGTCTATACCGCGTTTCTTGCGCTGTTCACCCTGTCGTCGATGGCGCTGCCGGGAACGAATTCGTTCGTGGGCGAGCTGCTCGTGCTGTCGGGCGGGTTTGCGGCCAACCTGGCTGTCGGCGCGGCCGCCGTTTTGGGCGCATTGCTCAGCGCGGCCTATCTGCTTGGCATGTACGGGAACGTTGCTCTTGGTCCGGCGAGCGTGAGCACCCGGTTCAAGATACACGACGTGAACATGCGCGAAATGGTCGCGATCCTGCCGCTGGCCATCTTCGTGCTTTGGGTCGGGCTCTATCCAAAACCCTTTCTCAACATCATCGACGCCTCGGCGAGGCATCTGCTGATGCAGGTGCATGGCGAGGAGAGCGGCCAATGACCGCCGCTGTGCTCTTCCAGTCAGTGCTTGCGAGCCTGCCCGAGATCGTGGTGGTCACCGGGGCCTGCATCCTGCTGATCCTGGGCCAGCTTGTGCGGAAGAGGCAGGAAGATATCCTCCTCTGGGCGTCCGTCGCAGTCGTGCTGATCGCCGCCCTGGCGACATTCATGCTGGCGGGCGAGGTGCGGCCGGCCTACACGGGCATGTTCGTCGCCGACCGCTTTGCGGTCTTCTTCAAGTTCGTGTTCTACATTGCCACCGTCCTGACATTCCTCCTTTCCCGAAAATACGCCGATATCGAAGGGATCGGCAGCAGCGAATACTATGTCCTGCTGCTCTTTGCGCTTTCGGGAATGATGATCATGGCCTCGGCGACCGATCTCATGTCGATCTATGTGGGCCTCGAACTGTTGGTGCTCTGCACCTATGTGCTGACCGGCTTCCTGCGGAAAGAACGGCGGTCGAACGAAGCGGCGCTGAAATACGTCATCCTTGGGGCGGTCTCGACCGCAATTTTCCTCTATGGCGTTTCGCTGGTCTACGGGCTCACCGGCACGACCCAACTGGACGGAATGGCGGCGGCGGTGACCGGCGATCCGCGCGATCCTGGATTGTTACTGGCGGTGGTTTTCATCGTCGCCGGACTGGTCTTCAAGGTCGGCGCGGTGCCGTTCCACATGTGGGTGCCGGACGTCTATGAGGGCGCGCCGACGACGATCACCGCCTTCATGTCGGTGGGCCCCAAGGCGGCAGGGTTCGCAGTGATCCTGAGGGTGTTCCTCAACCCGCTGGTCGCGGCCTCGGACGTTTGGATCATCGTCGCCGTTATTGCGGTCATGACGATGGCGCTCGGCAGTTTCGTGGCGCTGGTGCAGGATAACTTCAAGCGCCTTCTGGCCTATTCCAGCATTGCCCATGCCGGGTTCGCTCTTTTCGGCGTCGTAGCCGGCAGTGCGGACGGGATTGCCAGCGTGATGCTCTACCTGCTGATCTACGCCTTCATGAATCTCGGCATTTTCGCTGCGGTCATCATGATGCGGAGCGGCAATTTCTCGGGCGAAATTATTGAAGACTATGCAGGTTTTGCCAAGTCGCATCCCGGACTGGCGCTTCTGATGCTGCTCTATCTGTTCTCGTTGGCGGGTATTCCGCCGACGGCGGGGTTCTTCGCCAAGTTCTACGTGTTGCTGGCGCTCGTCGAGCGAGGTTTCGTCCTGCTGGCGGTAATCGCAGTGTTGCTAAGCGTCGCCGCGGCATACTTCTACATCCGCATCGTCATGGTGATCTACATGCGCGAGCCGAAGAGGGCGTTCGAACCGGCGCTGACACCCCTGGTCCGCGTCGCGCTCGCCTTCACGGCAGCCGGCACCATCGGCATCGGCCTGTTTCCGTCGTGGTTTCTGAAGCTTGCTCAATATTCTGTGCTTGGCGGCTGATCTATTGGATTTGCAATGATCTGCCCGACGGAATACACTGATAGTGCAAGAAAAGCATTGCAGAAGTCGCTTTCCGGGGCGACCGCAATACCGGCCCCCGAGCGGGGTCGATCGCAGCCCGAGCAAAGCCCCCCGGTGGGTGAGCGAGGCGTTGGAATTATGACCGCAATGGAATTCCTACCGGTTCTTTTCATGGTCGCCGGAATTGTTCTGGTGACGGGGGTGACGCTGTTTGTCTCCTCGTTGCTGCGCCCCTCCAATCCCTATCCCGCAAAGAACATGCCCTATGAATGCGGCATGGACCCTGCAGGCGAGGCCGCCGGCGGCCGCTTCAGGGTGCAGTTCTTCATGCTGGCGATCCTGTTGGTGGTCTTCGATGTCGAGGCGATGTTCCTCTTTCCCTGGGCTGTCGTCCTGAGAGAGATCGGGCTGGTCGGTTACGTCGAGATGTTCGTCTTCATGTTGCTGCTTATCGTGGGCTTCGCCTACGCCTGGCTGAAGGGAGCGCTGGAATGGGAGGCGTAAACAATGCGATCCGCGACAGCGTGCTGTTCACGACGGCCGACAGCATTATCAGCTGGAGCCGAAGATCGGCGCTGTGGCCCGAGACCTTTGGCATTGCCTGCTGCGCCATCGAGATGATCTCAGCCGGTTGCGCGCGCTACGATCTTGACCGGTTCGGCGTGGTGTTCCGGCCTTCGCCGCGCCAGTCCGACGTGATGATCATCGCCGGCACCGTGACCCGGAAATTCGCCCCCGTCGTGCGACGGCTTTATGACCAGATGCCGGAGCCGCGCTGGGTGATCGCAATGGGCACCTGCGCGATCTCTGGCGGGGTCTACAACACCTACGCCGTGGTGCAGGGGTCGGAGACCTTCGTGCCGGTGGACGTGCATGTGCCCGGCTGCCCGCCTCGGCCCGAGGCGCTGATGCACGGCTTCCTGCTGCTTCAGGAGAAAATCAAGAAATCCCGAGCATTAGCCGGAACGCCTCTGGATCGGATTGCAGCGTCATGAGCATGGAGCCGTCTCTCAATCGCACCCTGATCATGGAGCGTTTCGAAGGAACAATCGAGGACCTGGGAACCGGCCACGGTGTCCATGCCTTTGCGGTGCCACCTGAGACAATCGTCGAGTTCTGCCGGTTTCTGAAGGAACACCCCGCGCTGCGGTTCAATTTTCTGTCGGACATCTGCGGCGTCGATCATTACCCCGAACTGCCGCGCTATGAGGCCGTGTACCACCTCTATTCGCTGCCGAACAAATGGCGCATTCGCATCAAGTGCCGCCTTGGCGATCCGCCCCGCGTCCCGTCGGTGACGGGGGTCTGGCGGACCGCCAATTGGCATGAGCGTGAAGCCTGGGACATGTACGGGATAAGGTTCGAGGGCCATCCCGATTTGCGCCGGATCTATATGTGGGAAGGCTTCGAGGGCTTTCCCCAACGTAAGGACTTCCCCTTAAGGGGTTACAAGGACAAACTGAATCCCTTCGGTGCCGAAGGCCCGCCGCCGACGCAGCCGGACCTCGCCACCAGGGAAATTCCGTAAGGAGGCATGCCCGGGAGTTGAGATGACCGAAGTCACTGAGCTCAGCAGGCCGGAAAGCGAAGCGCTTAATACCAAGGAAGTGCTTCTCAATCTCGGTCCGCAGCACCCCAGCACCCATGGGGTTCTCCGGCTCGTTCTCGAATTGGACGGGGAGTACGTCGAGCGCGTTGACCCGCATATCGGCTACCTTCACCGCGGCACCGAAAAACTGGCCGAGAGCTTCACCTATACGCAGATCTTTCCCCTGACGGACCGGCTCGACTATGTCTGCCCGCCTTCGAACAACCTGGCCTTTGCACTGGCGGTGGAGAAACTTCTCGGCATAGAAGCACCGATCCGGGCGCAGTACATCCGCGTGATGATGGCCGAGCTGGCGCGGATATCCGGCCATCTCCTGATTACCGGCGCGCTGCCGATGGATCTGGGGGCCATGACTGCGCTGCTTTACGCCATGCGCGAGCGTGAAATGATCATGGACCTCTTGGAAATGATAACCGGCGCGCGCATGCACACGTCCTTCTGTCGGGTCGGCGGTGTGCGCGAGGACCTGCCCCAGGAGTTCTTCCCCAAGATCCGGGAGTTCTGCGACATCTTCCCGAACCGGATCCGCGATTACGAGCGATTGATCGAAAACAACCGGGTGTTTCTCAGCCGAACGAAAGGGATCGGTGTGATCTCTCCCGAGGACGCTATTGATCTGGGGCTCAGCGGCCCGAACCTGCGCGCTTCCGGCGTCGACTGGGACATTCGGCGCGACGAGCCCTACGAAATTTACGACCGGCTCGATTTCAACGTCATCACCCGCGACGAGGGCGATTGCTATGCGCGCTGGCGGTGCCGGGTCGACGAGATGCGCGAAAGCGTCCGGCTTATCGAGCAATGCATCGACCAGATGCCCGAAGGACCGTTCCAGATCGACATGCCGACGATCGCGTTCCCGGTGGACAAGGACCGCGTGCATTGCTCGATGGAGGCTTTGATCCAGCATTTCGACCTGTCGGCCTATGGCTTCAGCGTACCGAAGGGCGAGGTCTATTCGGCCATCGAGGCGCCGAAGGGTGAACTGGGGTTCTACATCATCAGCGATGGATCGCCGAAACCGTTCCGCATGAAGGTGCGAGCACCGTCCTTCGTCAATCTTCAGGCGCTCTATGGGGTGACCAACGCACGCTACCTGGCCGACATGATCGCCGTGCTGGGCAGCCTCGATCCGGTGATGGCGGAGGTGGACAAGTAACAGGAGATTTGGATGCGATGAGCATGCGCGAAAAGATCGAAGCGGCGGCGGCGCGGTATCCGAACCAGCGCTCGGCGATCATGCCCGCGCTTCTGATCGCGCAGAAGGAACATGGTTATCTGCCTGGCCCGGTGTTGGAAGAGGTCGCCGACATCCTCGGCGTAGAGCGGATCTGGGTGTACGAGCTGGCGACCTTTTACACGCTCTTCCATACCGAACCGGTGGGCCTGTTCCACCTGCAGCTCTGTGACAACGTTTCCTGCATGCTGTGCGGATCGGATGAGTTGCTGAAGCATCTGGAAACGGTGCTGGCGATAAAGAAGGACGAGACCACCCCGGATGGGCTGTTCACGCTTTCGACCGTGGAATGCCTCGGGGCCTGCGAGATGGCGCCGGTGATGCAAGTCGGCGACGACTACCACGGCAATCTGGATGTCGCTCGGGTAGACGCACTGGTGGACAGCCTTCGGGCTAGAGCCCCGCAAGCAGCGGGCGTTGAGCGCGCCTCCGCGCAACGGCCGGGAGAGTAGCGCCATGTTCGAGCCGGTTCTCCTCAAGAATATCGACCTGCCGGATGGTCACTTGCTGTCGACCTATGAGGCTGGCGGCGGCTATCAGGCGTTGGCGAAGGCGCTGCGCGAGCATACGCCTGATGAGCTCATAAACCTCGTCAAGGAGTCCAACCTGCGCGGTCGCGGCGGTGCCGGCTTTCCGACCGGCATGAAATGGAGCTTCGTCCCGAAGCAGACCGGCAAGCCGAAATATCTGTGCTGCAACGCCGACGAAGGCGAGCCGGGCACTTTCAAGGACCGGATCATCATGGAGCGCGACCCGCACCAGCTCATCGAGGGGCTGGCAGTAAGCGGCTACGCGATCGGGGCCAAGACCGCTTATGTCTACGTCCGCGGAGAGTATGTGACGGCGATCCGCCGCCTGGAGCACGCAATCGCCGAGGCCCACGAAAGCGGTTACCTCGGGCGGAATATTCTGGGCTCCGATTTTGATTTTGCCGTGCATATCCATTGCGGCGCCGGCGCCTACATCTGCGGCGAGGAGACCGCGATGCTCGACTCGCTTGAAGGCAAGCGAGCGCAGCCCCGCCTGAAACCGCCGTTTCCGGCAGTCGAAGGGCTCTACGCCAGCCCCACGGTGATCAACAACGTCGAGACGCTCGCTTGCGTGCCGCATATCGTGATGCGGGAGGCAAGGTGGTTTCGGGGCATCGGCCCGGACAGGAGCCCCGGGCCGAAACTCTACTGCCTCAGCGGACAGGTGCGCAAACCCGGCCTCTACGAGTTGCCGATGGGCATACCGCTGCGGGAACTGGTCGAGGACCACGCCGGTGGTGCCTTGCCCGGACGGAAGATCAAGGCGGTCATTCCGGGCGGGGTCTCGGCACCGGTCATCCCGGAGAGTGGACTCGAGGTGGGGATGGATTTCGACTCGCTGGCTGCCGCCGGCTCGATGCTCGGCTCGGCTGGTGTGATTGTGATCGACGACTCGACCTGCATGGTCAAGGTTGCGACCCGGATCGTCGAGTTCTTCCACCACGAGTCCTGCGGCAAATGCACACCTTGCCGCGAAGGGCTGGACTGGGCCGTCAAAGTGCTGCGCCGGGTCGAGGCGGGGCAGGGGGAACCTGGCGATCTGGAACAGCTCGACGCGCTCTGCAAGGGCATTTTCGGCAATACGTTCTGCGCCTTGGGTGACGGCGCGGCGATGGGGCTGCGCGCCGCACTCAAGCATTTCCACGATGAATTCGTCGCCCATATCGAGGAGCGGAGGTGCCCGTTTCACTGAGGTGCGCGGGAGAAGACCGCGAGGAAGCCATGGTTCGCGTCACGATCAATGACCAAATGCTGGAAGTGGAAGCGGGCTCTACGATACTGCAGGCGACAGAACGTCTGGGCATCGACATTCCGACCTTCTGCTACATGAAGCGGCTGCCGCCGCTGGCCTCATGCCGCATGTGCCTGGTCGAGATCGAGGGGCAGCGCAAGCTGCAGCCGTCCTGCGCCACCGCGGTCACCGACGGCATGGTGGTGCGAACGAACACGCCGCTGATCGAGGAAACGCGCTCATCCATGCTCGACATGCTGCTCGCCAACCACCCCCTCGACTGCCCGATCTGCGACAAGGGCGGCGAATGCGAACTTCAGAACCAGGTGATGGCATATGGGCCCCGCGAAAGCCGGTTCCGCGATGCCAAACGTGTGTTCCACTCCGAGGACATCCGCCTCAGCCCGGTCATCATCATGAACGTCAACCGCTGCATCCAGTGCCAGCGTTGCGTGCGGATGTGCGAGGAGGTGGTCGGCGCGGTTGCCTTGGGTACGGTCGAGAAAGGCATGGATACCGCCGTTACCGGCTTCGAGGGCAGTCTTGCGAGTTGCGACCAATGCGGCAATTGCGTCGAAGTCTGCCCGGTCGGCGCGCTGATGAGCTTCCCTTATCGCTATAAGGCGCGGCCCTGGGA
>NZ_JBNDHT010000136.1:0-19471 GCF_056755115.1 Rhizobium sp. SVR5-2C
GACGCCAGCGCCGGGCCATGTCAATCCAATGCTCGGAATCGCGCGCATCCTGATGGCCGAACGTCACGAGGTGATGGGTGTCACAGGGAGCGCCTTTCAGGAACGCGTCGAAAGTATCGGCGCCATGTTTCGTCCCATCCCTGCCAGCGCGGATCAGGATGTGGTGGATCCTTTCTCGAAGTACCCCGAACTGAAGGAGACCCCTCCGGGGCTGGAGTTGTTACGCCTCATCATAGAGCGTTTGTTCGTCGACCACATTCCCGCGCAGCATCAGTGCTTGCAACAGGTACTGCGCGATTTCCCCGCCGACATCCTGATAGGCGATGACTTCTTTTGTGGCCTCCTGCCAATGCTCCTCGCACCCCGCTCGAAGCGGCCTCCAATTGCGCTTTTCGGCACCTCGATCCTGCATTGGCACCGCGAGGACGGAGCACCAAACTTCCTCGGCTTGTCCCCTGCAACCACCCAGGCGCAGCGCGAGGAATACGCGATCATCGCCCAGGAGTATGACGACATCGTCAACCAACCTGTCGCGCGTCGCGTAAACGGGTTCTTGGATGCCACGGGCATTGGCCAGCTCTCGACGTCCCTTTTCGAGTCGATCGTCGGACTCGCAGATGCCTACATGCAGCTGACGGTGCCGAGCTTCGAGTTCCCGCGCATGCTCCCGCCTTCGGTGCAGTTCATCGGCGCGTTGCCCATTATCCCGAACCAGGCGCCACTCCCGCCCTGGGCGGATGAGCTGGACGGCGGGAAGAAGGTGGTCCTGGTCACTCAGGGGACAGTAGCGAACCACGATTTCGGTCTCTTGGTTGCCCCAACCTTGGCCGCGCTGGCTAATGAGGCGGACGTGCTCGTGGTCGTCACTGCAGGCGGTCGTCCACTCGAGGCAATCCCGGGCCCCCTCCCGACCAATGCGCGGGTGGCCAGCTATCTGCCATTCGAGTGGATCCTGCCAAAAACTGACCTAATGGTTACCAATGGCGGCTATGGCAGTGTCAACCAGGCGATGAGCTTTGGTGTTCCCTTGGTCACGGCAGGGCTGACCGAAGATAAGGCCGACGTGAACGCGCGGGTCGGCTGGTCCGGGGTCGGCATCAACCTTGGAACCAATGCACCGACGCCGCAGCTATTGCGCGGGGCCGTCCGGACTGCCCTCGATACGCAGAGGTACCGCGCGCGCGCCTCCTTCATGGCCAGAGAGTTCGCGCGGATAGACACTCGCGCTGAGCTCCTCAGGATCGTTGGGGAATTAGGCTAGAACTCGGCCGACAGCTTGTCTTGCAGGAGGACGGGTACGTGTCGCTTCCAACCTGGACCTATGCATAGTGCGTGAGGGTGACGTCGGTTGATAGTTTGACTTGCCTCCTTTTCCTCTCTCGAGACACGTAGCTCAAACGCTACTCATGAGAAATAGATGACACGCCTCAGGATAATCGTAGAAGTGCGTCTGAACGACGAGCATGGCCCGCGCCCGATCGGGATTATGACACTGGGCCAAGCGCTTAAATTGCCAGACATTCCCAACTTAGAGTTCACCCACCCCGAGCCGGCAATCGCTAATTTGGGTCAGTTCGTTTCCAAGCGGGAGTTGCAAGAATTTGCGGCCGCCGGCCGCACAGCGGCCGCTGCGACGATTAAGGGCATGCGAAATATCCCTCAAACCGAAGAAAATTGAGGGACATATGTCGTTGCTACAAGTCAGCCATTCAATCCGCTCCATGGCCAACAGCCTTTGGACGACCGAGGAGGTTGTCCAGACGCTGGCCGAGGCATAAACACCGGCATCACTCCCCTTTGCCGGTAGGGGCTCGATCGGAATCATCTGCCAGTTACAACCATGACCCCAGAACGATTTTCTGAATGCCTCCTGCATATCCGATGGACGCCGATCAACATCGCATCGGCCCTCCAATGCGAATTGTCGTGGCTCGAAGCGCTCGAAGCCGGGAACGAGGAAATTCCTGCAGGCCTGGCTGCCTGGTTGGAAACACTGGCACAGGCCCACGAGGCTCTGCCGCCCCCAACTACATACTGTGGAAAGAGATCAAAGCTCTAAGTAAATCACCGCTTTGTCCCGCGCGCCTGGACGCATGACCAGAAGCTGCGGCATGCGTCATATAAGGGGCTTCGAGAGGAGCAGGGCGAGGCGGCGGTTTATGAAATTTAGCGTTGGCGTGCGGGCCGGACTTCAGCTCCATATACTTCGGGCGCCGTTTCCATGGCCCACCTGTACGGATAGTCCCGATAAGCACACAAACCAAGGCACCAAGCTTGGACGTCAGAGTTTGCGGGCGTCGTGAAGCCGCTGATCGAACAGCCAAAACTAATACCACGAGGCAAGAGTATTGCGGCTGCGCATCACTCATCATCGATGATCTCGACACACTGATTTCTTGGCAGGCCAGCGATCCGACCAGCATCCAGCATACAAGGCGTGATCAACAGAACTGGAAGATCCATCGTGCCGTCACAGGCAGCGCCACCTTGACCGGCCGCCCGGCAGCTTTCGCGCCGAATGCGGCAAGGACGGCGTCGGAACGAAGGTACAACTTGCTGCCGAAGCCGCCGCCAATGTAGGGCGACACCAGGTGGATCCTCTCCTTGTCGACGTCGAGCGTCGTCGCAAGATCGGTTCGCCACCAGTCAATCATCTGGCGCGACGTCCAGACCGTCAGCTCGTCGCCATCCCAGGCCGCAATCGAAGCATGTGGCTCCATCATCGCGTGCGACTGGTCTGGCGTCGTATAAGTTTCGTCCAGGGTCGCTGCCGCAGACTGGAAGCCGGCCTCGAAGTCGCCCACGGCTGAATCCGGACGGGGAGAATACGGACGGCTGGAGTCCGGCATGACCGCCGTTTCCATAGCCTGTTTCAAGTCGAAGACGCCCCTCTCCTCGGTGTAGTCGACCTTGACGAGCGTAGCTGCGGCGCGGGCCTCTTCGAAGGTCCCGGCGACGACGATGGCGATCGCCTGGTGGTAGTGCTGCACCTCGTCACCGCCGAAGAGCTTGGCGGTGTTGAACCTGCCTTTCTTACGATCGC
This sequence comes from Rhizobium sp. SVR5-2C, assembly GCF_056755115.1. NCBI lineage: Bacteria > Pseudomonadati > Pseudomonadota > Alphaproteobacteria > Hyphomicrobiales > Rhizobiaceae > Rhizobium > Rhizobium sp. SVR5-2C. Next base: position 3,044 of record NZ_JBNDHT010000136.1, read on the forward strand.
CGATGTCGAGGGTCGTGACGATTGCAATTACGCCCGGCGGCTTCCTGGTCGCCGTTCACGTATATTTTCATCGCATGCGCCCTTTCGTCAGCAATGTCGTTTCTCCTTTTCCGCCTCATGCCGGAGAAGTCACTCCGCGGCCACGCAGAGAGCAGGATGGCCGTCGCTGTCGAATAGCTCGGAAATCGGCACACTCCTTGGTGCAGCGACAATATACAACCGTAGAGCGGCCCGATATTGCCGACGGCCAGGCAGACCAAGGCGTTGCCCACTCTCGGCCTGCATTGTCATCAAATGGAGCCGTGAGGTGCTATGCAGCCATGGGTGCTTTCGCCACTCGAAAAGTCATCACTTCGATGGCTGTCATGTGGCGGGACCATCGCCGAAATCGCCGCGCTTGAGGCTAAGTCCGTCATGGAAATCGAGCGCAGTCTTGAAGGTGGCCGTCGAAACTCTCCAGTTTCGAGCTTACTTCGTCGTAGCGCGCTGCCCGGTTTACAATGGGACTTGGCGCCAACTGCGCGAGTTCCATAATAGGGGCTTATGCCGTAAATCGCGAATAAATCCGCGGCTCAAAAATGAGACGCGTGTCATCGGTTCGTATCCCTTCAAGGCGGCGGATGCACGGCGGTGCAGTACACGCGGCAATAGAGCTCCGCTGTCGGAATCTGCTCGGTGTAGATGTTCTGCTTCACGATCATTGTTTGTCGCGGATCGCGCGGAGTTCGGCAAGGAATGCTGTCGCGATTTCGGTTGCCTCGGATGCATCCGCAGGAGCGACATCCAATCCGTGCGCAGCGCGGTTCATGCTCTGCAGGGCACTGCGGAACCGATCTGCGGTTTGGGGAGCTAAGCCGAGTCGCTGCAAGTCGCTTAGCGTTGGTCCGAGAGCCAGTGGCGCTCCGCTTCGGTCTGATTGGCCACCAGCGATGGGATTTCACGCTCAACCTCAATGCGCAACTTCACAAGCGCCATCAACGGGAATTCGCGTGCAAACTCCGCTTCTGTCGGTAGCTCTGCCCGCAATGGGTCGGGAAGGGCGGCAGAGAGCCGGTATTCCGCAACACCATCGGCTTCGTTGAATCTCGGAGAGCGTACTCGACAACGACCTCATTCTTGCCCTTGCAAAAGATAATGCTTATGCTTGGGCCGTCGGACTCGTGGCGGAGCTGGTCGTCGCCTGCGGAAAGATAGAGTTCATCTTGCCGCAGCGTTTGGCCGATCGATCCGAAAGCGGCTCCCTCTTTGAGGTGGCTGTAAGTGGGCATTTGTATGAAAAAGCGTTCTATACTTGCGGCTGTGGTATCCGCGGCGACGGTTTTCCTTCTAGGCAATGGGCGGGCTTCATCTACAGAGCGAGATTTGCCGATAGAGGCAGCCTCGTTGGCGCTTTTCACAGCAACGTCGTATGAAGAGCAGAAAGCGCATGGATTTCGCCCGAGAGCAGACGTTCAGGCATGGCCGCTGACGCTACCAATCGATTGGAACGCGGACCCGTTCAAGGATAGAAACTGGCGCTTCCATCTGCATACATGGAGAATGACGGACGCCATCTTTGAGAAGTATGTGAAAACCGGAGATCCGGCCTATCTCGATGAGGCGACGATCTTCATCCGTGATTGGCACGCGTACCACCTGATCGCGGGGAAATCCTCCGAGTTCAGTTGGTATGATATGGCAGCGGGCATACGGGCGATCCGTATTGCTTTTCTCCAAGAGCAGATCTCGACAGGCAAGTGGAATCCGCCGACTGCGGACAGAAACATCCTCCACGGCCTGGCATCCATACATGCGAAACGACTGCAGGATGAGAATTTTATCAGTCTTGGCAACCACGGGCTCTTTCAGACCGTCGGGTTGGACATGCTCTGTCAGGAATTCGCAGACATGCCCGAATGCCGCAATGGCCGAAAGTTCGCGGCTAAGATGTTTGAAAAAATCTCCGGTGGTCAGTTTACAGAAGAGGGCATTCACACGGAGAACTCGCCGCAGTATCATCGTTTCGCATTGACCGCGATTGAGAATGTTGGCGGGACTGACCGATTCGATTTGCCAGCGCTTCGGCGGAAGCTCGATCTGGCAAAAGAAGCGTGGCCGTTCATGGTGTTCCCGGACGGGACGGTCGTGCGAGTCGGAGACAGCGCGGGCTATGGAAACTCACTGAAGGTTCCGGATCCGCACCCGGTGAAACTCTTTAACGGCAAGGAGTTTGCAGTCAGAGATTGGCATGAGTCCGGCTATATAGTAATTCGCTCAAATCCACCAAAGCAGGATAGCATGCTGTTCGTGACGGGGATGAACGAGGTATGGAGTGGCCACAAGCATGCCGACAACCTCAGTTTTGAGTTGTATGAGCACGGCCGCCAGATCTTCGTGGATAGCGGGAAGTTCGGATACAACAAAAGCGAGGTCCGTAATTATTTCGTCAGCGCAGCGGCTCACAATACCATCAGCATCAGGGATAGGCCACAAACTCCAAGAGACGTAAAACTCAAGGGCTCAAGCCTGAACCCGCTTGAGATCACTGACGATCAATTTGTCGTCACGGGTAGCGCGGAATTCCCGCGCCTTGGATTTAGGCACGAGCGAAGGCTGTCATATGAACCGGGAAGATCCTTGATGATCATCGACAAGGTGACCTCTGGCAAGGAACGTGAATTTGTCAGCACGCTTGTCCTGCCGCCGGACCTTATCCCGCAAATGACGGAGAATGGTTTTGAACTGACATTGGCTGACGGGAAAAGAATCGTCGGCAGTGTCGAACAGCGGGATTGCCGCGTTGAAGCCGTTAGGGGCCAGGACGAGCCTCCCCTTGGATGGATTAGTTCGAACTACCTGAAAAAAGAGCCTACGACAGTCGTCAGAGCGATATGCCGCGGTAAGGTTCAAACGATTACTTGGGAGATTAACTTAAAAGCCTGACTCTGTAATGGCTCGACTAGCGCTGGGGTCCCGTTTAAAATCCCTACTCAGCCAGCATGAGTTGACCCATTACGACAATCAAAGCTGGGACGCCATACAGATCGGTTCGAACAACTCATCATTAGAGTATCTGGGAAACGTCTCCTGTGTGTCGTGACCAGCCGAGTTGCGCTCAGCAGATGAGTTTATCTCCAAATCTTTTCAACGCGCGCGTCTCGACTTCACGTCCGCACGCGGGGGCGTTTTCGAGCTGATCCGGTTTCCTTAGCTTTACATGCAGAAAGTCTCGCTCGAGGTCATAGCGAGGAAATCTGTCCAGCTTGTCGGCGAAGCGAGCAAGAAACTCTTCATCGAGGGGCGTTATCGAGTATTTAACGTGTTCGACGTCATAACCCACAAGCTTGAAGTAATTGAAGTAATCCGCAATTGATAATTGGTTGACCCAGGCACTCCCCCAACGCTCCTGCTCCCGGTAGCTGGGTTCGACCGAGTCCTCCGATATCCATGTTTCGCCAGCGGGCGGCGTTCCTAAGTGGCGATAGTACTCGTCGATGACTTCATCGGAAAAGAGCAGATGCGGCCATGGGAAGAATATTTCCCGATAGCGGTGCGAGGCTTTGGGGCCGCGGTAGAGGTTGGCACTGAGAAGGAAATGCCCACTTGGTACGAGAATATCATAGGCCCGCTGCAGCATGGTGTATGGGTGACGCACGTGTTCCCAGACCGAATTCGAGTAGATCAGATCGAACTGGCCAATGTCCGGTGGATTATCTTCGGTGAGGTCGGTTTGAATAAGCGTTACGCCGCTCGGCAGGTCATCCCAATTGGAATAGCGGGAAACGTCTACCCCAACAACTTGACAGCCATAGACGTTGTTTAGTGCGACACAAACTTCACCGCGTCCACAACCGATTTCGAGGATTCGCTTACGTTCTACACGGACGCGACTGTTGATTATTTCAGCGCGACGGGCTGCTCTTTGCGCTAGGGCTTCCGGATCGTAGGCGGGTGGAGCAGTGACGAGGGGCTTTGAGCGATATTCTTCGTTGAGGGCTAGAAACAGATCTAAATCGTACTTCACTTTTGCGCTCCAACTGCGACTTGCTCCGCGCTGCTTCCGCGAGACCTAACGCGGTCTGTCATCAGAATGCGCCGATCCTATTGCTCGACGAACCTACGTCGGCGCTTGACACCGACTCCGAAGTGTTTATCAGAAGGTGCTTAAGAAGGCGATGGACGGCAAGACTGTGATCCTCGTTTTGCGCCGATGAGTTGGTGATTATGCAACAAGGAGCTGTTGTTGAACGGGGAACGTATGAACCTCTTAAGGGCCGATCCGACGGGGTCTGCGCGAAGCTTTATCATCTCCATGAGTTCGCCGAGCGATTCAACCAACCTGCCAAAGTCCGCTTGATTTCAACATTGATGGATGCTTGACGAAGCTCGATACCGGTGATGGGGAAGTACCAAATGGCGTATTGAAGGATGGGAGTGCGGCCCTTGATCACTCAAGGCGGTCGCGGGTGTGTGCGCTTTTTTAGATTGAGGGTGAACGGAGCAACTATTTTCACCAGGAGAACCGCGTGAACTTACCACTGAGCCTATTAAGAGCATTGGGAGAAAAGTTTTTCGCGCCTCCTGACGGCAAATTTGCTTCCAACATTTCGACAAAAGGTAAGTTTGATGTAGATGTTTGCATTGTCACCAATTGTGCCTTTCCGGGAGGTAACGCCAGTACAACAGTAACCGAGTTGGAGACATTCACTGCGGCCGGGCTGAAGACCATAATTGTTCATTGTCCGTTGAGGCGATCGCCTTGGAAGCAATTTTGGTTGGCTGAGCGGTATTTTCCGCATGAGAGGAATATTGCGCTCGCGCGCACGATTCAAAGGATAAACTGTACTTATCTCATCGTGCGCGGACCACGGATGGCGATGATGGAACAGTTTCGAAAACTGGCCCGTCGTATTCACACGGTTAATGCTCTCTTTATTGTCAACAACTCGGCTTGGGACGAGCGCGGAAAGATCAATTTCGATTGGGTTGACCTAAATCGACGAGTGAATGAAATCGGGCTGTCCAATTCGCGAATTTTTCCGATCAGCCCAATCATACGAGCAGAGGCGAAGCGGGCGCTTTCCTCTGAAACCGATAGCCCAATGCTAGCTAAACTCGATTGGCCGCCGGCTTTCGACGTTACAGAGTTCAAATTTGCGCCTCGCCGGCACCTATTTGAACCGATTGTGATAGGTCGACATGCACGTGACCATGAAGGCAAATGGTTGCAGGATCCAGATGAACTCAGGTCTGCCTATCCGTTAGACAATCGGATCGCTGTCAGGATATTAGGTGGAGCGGACAACGCTCTGAACTTACTTGGGCAGCTTCCATCGAATTGGGAAGTCGAGCCATTCGGTGTAGCCGGCGTCTCAGACTATCTCTCATCGCTAGACATCTTCGTAAATTTCCCTGCAATCACGAGGGACGAGGCTTTCGGGCGCACTGTAGTCGAGGCGATCCTTAGTGGTCTTCCGGTAATCCTTCCGAAGCGTTTCGAAGCGACATTCGGAGAACTCGCAATTTATTGCGAGCCACGCGAGGTCTTATCTGTGATCGAAAGGATGACTCACGATGACGAAGCGAGACTGCACTACATCAATGCCGCTCGTTCCGTGGCAATATCGCTTTTTGGGGCCGAGAATTTGGTAAAACGTCTTAGCCAGCTAAACGAGGAGCGTGTGATCACACCGACGCTTGATCAAAAAGCTCAGGAATTCAGACGATATGTCTTGGACGCCGTGGAGGCTTAAACCGGCCTTCGGCGTAAACCGATCTAAAAAGGCAGGACAGTGACAAATCGCCTGGCAATATCAGCTTTGTTGGGAATTCACCCACACGGCTTTCTGATGCGGCGTGCCGTCCCGTCGAGCTAGGAGATTTCTAATCGTGACGACTTCCCACGCAAGCCCCCCCTCAACCGCAGATCTGTCAAAAAAGATCAATCTAGCGCTGGGAGCTTTCGCGGATGACTTTTTGGAAACTCATCGCCGCAAAGCCAAAAAGCGTTGGGGCAAACTTCTTTCGATGCCACACAAGCAGTTCGTTGCGTACCGAGTGAAAAAACTCGGCAAGGCATTAGAGAAAATATCTGCTTCAACAGACGGGACCCATTTTCCCAATTCTTTCAACGAAGCGGTTTTACAAAGTCGTCTACCGTTTCGAGTTAAACGAGACATAGCAAGAGTTGTTGTTCGCGCTCTCACTCTTCACGGCGCGCGCGAGGCAGCCATAAGAATTATTCACTCTCTGGAGGACGCAGAGCCCGAGAGCAGATGGCTCAAGTTTACGTTACTCCAGGAAATGTTGGACGTCGTGGCAGCTTCTGCTTATGGACGCGAACTCCTGAAGTCGAGTCAGCTATCTGAGAAACGACGCCGCGACCTCCAAAGGCAACCGTCGATGTTGCTTACCACTAGAGAGCTTTTGGTAGAGAAAGCGTCGCCCCCAAACTGGAAAGTGAGCGCCCGGGTAGCGTATATTGCTTCATCTAGCCTTCCCTATAAGACAAGCGGATATACAACGCGTACACATGGTGTTGCCGCTGGCTTCATCGAAAATGGGTTGGATGTTCAGGTCATCACCCGCCCATCTTTTCCGTTGAACCTGAAGCCCGAGATCGATGTAAAAAAAGTTTCCGAACTGGACGTTATCGACAGTATTCCATACCATCGGTTACTGGAGCCAGACCTCAAGAAAAACGCGCCAGTTGAATGGGTGATACTTGCGGCAGACGCTTTGGAAGCAAAAATCCGCCAGCTCCGCCCGGAATTAGTCATTGCGGCATCGAATTATCTCAACAGCTTGCCGGCCTTGATAGCCGCTCGTAGGCTTGGTCTTCCGTTCGCGTATGAAGTCCGCGGAATGTCAGAGTTAAGCCGGGTTTCGCGACTTCCCAGGTACATTGAGACAGCAGATTTCGCAGTGACTGTGATGATGGAAACATTTGTCGCATTAAATGCGGATTATGTCCTGACATTGACTGACCAAATGAAGGCCGACTTGGTCCAGCGTGGCGTGCCCGGTGAACGGATTAGCATTATGCCGAACGGCGTTGGAGAAAAGACAGTCGTTACTCCGGCACGAGACGAGGCTTTGGCAAAGAAGCTAAGCATTCCCGCAGGTGTTTCTGTTATCGGCTATGTTGGATCCATCGTAGAGTATGAAGGACTTCCGGATCTCGCGAGAGCTTGCGTAGGGGTAGGAAAACGCGGCTGTGATTTTCGGCTTCTGATTGTCGGAGGAGAAAAGCGAAATAAACTAAAAGGAACGCCGATATCCGATGAAATCCGTGCCGTCTTCCAAGATGCAGGCATGGAAGAAAAGCTCATAATGCCGGGCCAAGTTCCATTCGACGACGTCATTTCTTTTTACTCGACGATCGACATCGCTCCTATCCCTCGCCGTCCCTATAGGGTGAGCGAGATGGTGTCACCGATAAAGCCAGTTGAAGCCTTAGCGATGGGTAAAGTTCTCATTCTATCGGACGTAGAGGCTCTTAAAGAGTTCAGCCAAAACGGAAGGACGGGCCTTTTGTTCGAAAAAGGAAACGTCAGTGATTTGGAGGAAAAGCTGTTTCAGGCGCTTAACGATCCTCATCTGCAGAAAATGCTTAGCTCTAACGGGCAGGAATTCGTTCGTGCGACACGCACGTGGCCCGCCATTTGTGCTGCTGCAATGCAACACCTACAACTGGCCGGTCTTCTCATGAAAGACGGCCCGGCTTGAAGAGGGCATTGCCTGTGGAGGGAAGGGCGCCCTCTTGGCTTTGTCCTGACCGGCGGCGAAAACGTCCGCTTAGAGTAGAGCGCCATACCGGCTCCTCTTGCTACGCCGGTGAACCGTGAACCGGCCGCGCCAGGCGGCAGGAATTTCACCAGAACGACGGCCGCAATCAACTTTAAGGTGGCTTATCAAACTTGCTTATTGAACCGCGCATTAGCATGGTCTAATACAGAGATTGACCTCTGGAGAGACCGATGAGAAAAGTTCTCACCGTTTTTGGCACTCGGCCGGAAGCTATCAAAATGGCACCCTTGGTTGCCAGCTTACAGAATGCTCCTGATTTTTGTTCAAGACTCTGCGTGACTGCACAGCATCGAGAGATGCTCGATCAGGTTCTAGATGTATTTGCATTGGTCCCGGATCATGATCTCGATATAATGAAGCCGGGCCAATCCCTGTTCGACGTCACAGCGTCGATTTTGCTTAAACTTCAGCCGGTCCTTGAGGCGGAGCGACCGGATTTTTTGCTCGTTCATGGCGATACAGCCACAACATTTGCCGCGTCTTTGGCTGCCTACTACTGTCGTATCGCAGTCGGACACGTGGAGGCCGGATTAAGAACCGGAAAGATCTATTCACCGTGGCCAGAAGAGGGCAATCGAAAACTCACAGGGGCGATTGCTAGATATCATTTCGCAGCTACTGAAGTGGCACGTCAAAATTTAATTTCGGAGAATGTCGATCCTAACTCAATCGCGGTAACTGGCAACACAGTAATCGATGCTCTCATGAGCGTTAAGCGTGAGCTTGAAGAGAACGCCCGTTTGCGCTCAGACGTCCGGTCGCGTTTCGATTTTCTGGGTTCCAACAGGCGAATTATTCTTGTTACGGGCCATCGCCGAGAAAATTTTGGTGAGGGTTTTGAGAATATCTGTCGTGGCTTGCGGCAGGTAGCCAGTAGCTTTCCAGAGTGCATTATCGTTTACCCAGTGCACAGGAATCCAAATGTGCTGGAGCCCGTGAGACGATTGTTAAGTGGAGTTGAAAATATTCTTCTAATTGATCCACAGGATTACGTTCCATTCGTCTATTTAATGCTCAACGCTTATATAATACTCACTGACTCCGGGGGCATACAGGAAGAGGCTCCGTCGCTCGGAAAGCCGGTTTTGGTTCTGAGGGAATGTACCGAGCGGCCCGAGGCGGTTGCGGCCGGGTCTGTTCGGCTTGTTGGCACCGATGCGGATCGAATTACCCAAGAGGTTTCTCGACTTCTCTTAAGTCCGGACGCTTATCACGCCATGAGCACGGCTCACAATCCGTACGGGGATGGTAAAGCTTGCGAACGTATTATCAGTTGGTTGAGACAATGAAAGAAACGAGTCTTTTCTCGAATATTTGTCGTGGGCACCGGCTACATCGGTTATGACCTTGCCCCAGTTTTATCCAGTTTTGAGTTGGCTCCAGCGGTTTTTTGAAATGCTGTCCGACGAATTATCTCGCGACGAGATAGCAAACCGAAACGCTTGATCAGTTTAAATTGGCGTTAGGCTCCGCAGTTCGCAGATGAAATGTGTCCGCCTGACATCGAAGCACCTCGCTTCGACCGCATGCACCTGGCTGTGATCGTCGGCCACGGCGTCGGCAAAAAACTTAACGCAACAAGATCGTGCCGATAGGTCGCGGCGGCTAAAAGATACCTACTTTCGGGACCTGGCCGGTTGGGTTAGATGCGAAGCCACAACATTGCTACGGATATCACCGTTTAGGCTCTTGGCTTCAGACGCCACAATCCAAGCGTCGAGCGAAGATACGACATAACCTTGATCCTTTGAGCTCATTTTGTCGAGGCTTTGGATACAAATCGTATCGAACTCCCCTCCCTTCAGGCTTTCCAAGGCATTGTAGTTTCTCTTTTGCACCCGCTTACTATGGGGAGGCTTGATGTATCCCTTTGGCCCTGGCGGCCGGATGGCAGCCCCCTCGAGAAGCTCAAGGTGATTGGCGAGACCTATTGGCGAGTACTGTTCGGCATTGCGAAATCTATGCCCAATTTGAGACCGCAATAAGTGCTCGCGATCTGAAAAATACTGGCTCATCGTGGAGCGTCGCATGGCATGTGGATAATGTTCGGAATATAAAAAGTTTTTGTTAAATCCTAGGAGGGCTGCAGCGCGCCTTTGTGCCTCTTTAAAGCTCGCTCGCGATGGTCCCTTTCGTCTGAAAAACTGCTTAATCGCTGAAAGGAAGAAGTTAGGATGCCGGACGAGACTGCCGCGTAAAATCGGCTTCCCGCAGTCAAAGAAATAGTCGGAAGTAAGACTTCTCCCAACAAAAATATCATCATTTAAGTAGATGAAATGTTCAGATAAGCCTGGAATACGGTGAAGCATCGTTTCAATCGAGCGGGAGTTGAATACAGGTAAAACAGACTTGTGGTCGCCGAAGATAGTTTCGTGACCAATTAAATAAATTCTAGCCTCCCAATCTGGGTGGCGTTTTAGTATTGGTGCGATACAATGCGGATATTGATTGTCCGTAACTATGTAAAGCCGACGGACAAATGGGCAGAAGTATAATATTGACCATACGCAATATCGTATTTCGTTTCTGCACGCAAATCTCGTAGAGTCTGATGAATCGATATGTACGCCATTATCTAAGTAGGCCTTGCGTTTCGCCATATGAGTCGGGTCATCACCGTTAACCCAGGTGATCACGGCATCAATTGGCATTTGGTTGCTTTCCATGATCATTACTTTCATTTGCGCGCTGCACTGGGCGTGGCTTTATATTGCGAGTCGCTAATTTAGGCGAAAGCTATAACAGATAGCAATGATATTCGAGAGGGCGCCCAGTAATATCTCGGCTTGGCCGCTTGACGTGCTCCCGCCAAATTGAGCCAGTTCGAGAGCTGGAATTTCACACTTATGATCCCTGCGGGGACAATGAGGAGAATTCGACGGAGGCATCGAAGTTTTCGGAGGCACAGATCGCGTTTGCTGAAGCAGGCGGGGGACGGCACGCCGATTGCAGACGTCTGCCGCAGGCGGGGATGTCGGACGCGACGTCCTACAACTGGCGCAAGCGCTATGGCAGGTTGATGCCGTCGGCGATTAAGCGGCTGCGCCAACTCGAGGAAGAGAATGCCAAGTTGAAGCGGATCGTCGCCGACCTGTCGCTCGACAAGGCGATGCTGCAGGACGTGCTGGCAAAAAACTCCGAGGGCCCGCCCGCAAGCGTCTGCTCGTCGACAGGGGAGAGCCGACTGGAAGGTCTCGACGCGACGCGCCTGTTCGGTGCTGAAGATCGATCGGTCGCTTTATGTCTACAAGTCCAGACGCGGCGAGCAGGCCGACCCGAAGCTGAGGATCAAGGACATCTGCCAAACGCGGGTTGCGCGACGGCTATCGGCGTGTGCGGCGCCGGTTCAGTGCAGCGGCCGGAGATCCCGGAATGCGTGGAAATAACTAGGAACTCGCTTGGAGATGACCTCGCAGAAAGCGTCGGCATCAACGATCTGCCTACTGATTCTCGGGCGATGCGTCTGCTGCGGTAAGGTATGAATTCGACACAAGGATTCTACTCCTTCCAGTGATCAGCAACCCAGCCCGCCGGACGGATAAAGTGTCGCAGATGCGCGAAGACGGAATCGTTCTTCATGCGTCGGGACTTGTCGAAACTTGCCATAAGGTGGTCAGCTAAGTTACTGGCGCCACGCTTGTGATATTGGCCGTTAATCGCATGCTCGGGCCGCAGTCCACGAGGGAAAATGACGACTTTTGCGCTCTCAGGGAGTCGTGGCGAAAGTATGTAGTTTATGGGCCACGTTCGGCGGCAGTCCTGACGAAAGTGCAGCACCCACTCACGTGGGAAAAACTTCGGGCCATCCGGAACGTTTCTGGTCACAAAACGCTGTTCGAACCGGTATTCATTTGCGATGGCTTGTGGATCCTGCTTGAACAGTTCCTGGAGCGGCGCGAGCTTTCCAACCGGGAAACGAAAGAGCGATGTCTGACCAAGCTTCTCAAATGGTGTGGTTTGATTGCGCGTCATGACCACATCCTCTGGACTGCCAGTTTCAAAAAATGGGTCAATTGAAGCAACAATCACCAAGTCTAGATCCAGGAAGAGGACCGGGCCGCTAAGCGAACCCAGCGTTGCACCCCAGAGTCTTGCTTTATTCCAAATTCCTGGGGAATTTTCAGGCATCTTTGGTACTTCTAATGGAGGCAGTTCCTCGCAAAGAACCTCTCGCCTGATACCGTCCCGATTGTCGGTGAAACACGTGAAACTGAACGGCGGCGTAATGTTTCTCGCGACCATTGCATAAAGGCGATTGATAAACGGCGGACCGAATTTGGTGCCCCAATTTATGCAAATCACCTGTTTCACCGTCTTTGAAGAGAATGTCTCGTTCAGTGCCATTTTGCCTCCGCACCTGAACTTAAGCCAACTGTCTTGTTATTTAAACTACTATCGCTCGGTCAACTTACTAACATCCGATCCCCTCGGGGCGGCGAACGTATCCAATATGCCTTGCGCTGCTCGAACCAAAGGTGCCGGAGGGGCCGGACTGGGTTTACCAGATCAAGGGGGACGGCTCCGGCTGTCCACAGTACACGACCGCCTCGCCGTCGAGGATGGCTGTCTGGACGCACGATGAGAAACTCCACCATGCATGCATCCTATAAGGAGCGGCGTGATCCCGAAGGCGCAGATCCGGACTTCGTCTGGCGGATTGATGGGTATAGAATCTGCTCCTTCCCCGGATGTGGATCTTTGTCGGCGCCTTGGCGTACCAAAGCTTTGTGGGCTCTTTGCCTGCTGTCCGTCCGCCACAGCTTGTACAATTGCTCAGGGAAGCGAGTTGAACGCTGCGTACACAGAGTTGCTCTCTTTGTAATATATTGTAAACAACTTTGAGGTGATTCACTTAGGACTGCGTATTAAACCCTTCCCAAGCTGATTTATTCGGGCTTACAGCGGACCGGGGGGTCTGATGAAAAAAGTTCTCACAGTTTTTGGCACGACACTAGAAGCTATCCAGATGGCGCCGTTGGTCGCGAGTCTGCAATCGCATCCCGACTTCACCTCGAAGCTCCGTAATGGCGCAGCAGCGCGACATGTTGAAGACGCAAAATTAGGGGCCGATATTTCGATCACGCTTCGACTGCTGGGATGCGAAAAAGGGATAGGAGGCTGTCGCCGCCGGACCAGTCCGGCTCGTTGGCACGGATGCCGATCGAATTGCCGAGGAGGTTTCCTGGCTTGTTTTTAATCGTGAAGCTTTTGGGACCATGAGCACAGCTCATAATCCCTACGGTGATGGCAAGGAAGCGAACGCATAATCAACTGGTTGAGGCAATGAAAGATCAAATTTTTTCTCGAATTTCGGTCATAGGCCTCGGTTACATTGGCTTACCAACGGCCGCGCTATTTGCTTCTCGTAAAATCGAAGTCATCGGAGTCGACGTTAACTCGAAAGTTGTTGACATCATCAACAGGGGCCAAATCCATCTAGTTGAGCCTGACTTGGATATTCTGGTTCACAGTGTTGTGCATGAAGGCTATTTGCGCGCGACACTTCAGCCCGCGCCGGCGGAAGCTTTCCTCATCGCCGTCCCTACGCCGTTTAAGAGCGAAGCGCACGATCCGGATCTAAGTTACATTGAGGCGGCAGCCAAGGCTATCGCGCCAGTGCTACGATCAGGCAACCTTGTCATCCTAGAATCGACATCGCCCGTTGGAGCGACCGAGCAAATGTCCGACTGGCTCGCAGAGGCGAGACCGGATCTGACATTTCCGCAAGACGCCGGGGAGCATTCCGACATCCGAATCGCACACTGTCCCGAACGGGTCCTTCCGGGCAAGGTGATCAAGGAGCTTGTTGCCAACGACCGTATCATCGCTGGAATGACGCCGCGGTGTTCTGCGTTAGCGGTGCAGCTCTATCGAACTTTTGTCATAGGCGAATGTGTCATCACCAATCCCCGGACTGCGGAGTTGGCGAAGCTGGCTGAGAATAGCTTTCGCGACGTCAATATTGCATTCGCAAACGAGCTTTCGCTGGTCTGTGAGCGTTTCGGCGTTGATGTGTGGGAGCTGATAAGCCTCGCCAACCATCATCCTCGGGTGAATATTCTTCAACCTGGCCCCGGCGTAGGCGGCCATTGCATTGCAGTCGATCCCTGGTTCATCGTGTCAGGCGCTCCGGCTGAGTCAAGGCTCATAAGGACCGCTCGCGAGGTTAATGACGGCAAGCCCGATTGGGTGCTTCAACAAATACGGAAGACGATCTCGGACGCTTTGATGGCGGAACCGTTCCGCCGGCCATCCGATCTGCGCGTCGCTTGCTACGGAATGGCTTTCAAACCAAACATTGATGACCTCCGTGAAAGTCCAGCCCTCGAAATCATCCAACGGCTAAGGGAACAGCATCCCGGCGAGCTGATCGTTGTGGAACCCAACATCGCTGAACTGCCACACGGATTGCAAAACCTCCGTCTGATGGATGTCGACAGGGCGCTTGCAAATGCGGACGTACATGTCCTGCTCGTTGCTCACAAGGAGTTTCACGGGAAGACCTTTCCACCACGAACCGTGAGAGCCGTGCGTGTCTGATTAATGCCCTTGCAGGCAAAATGAAGGAGGCTCGAATGAGCTTAGCCACATTCCACAATGAGACGTCGGAACGGAATGCCACATCGGATGCCGTCGGCATTGCCCTTGTCCAATTTGCAGAGGAAATGCTGGCGAGGCACAGGGCCAAGGCCAAAAGGCATCGAGAAAAGCATTTTTTGACTCTATACCAGTGGCTCTTGGCACGTCGAGTTCGTAAATTGGGCCAAACATTAGGAGCCTTGTCAGACGCCAATAGCGGGGTAAGCAACCACGTTGCCCAATCAATGTGCGCTCTGATCTCGCAGGCACGTTTATCCCCAAAATTAAAGGGCGAGGTCACCGGCGCGGTCGTCAAAAAACTCGTTCAAAACGGCGCTACTAGCGCGGCTGCGGCGCTCGCCGATGCGATGGAGGCGGGCACGAGTCAGGAGAGGCTGGCTCGGTTTTCTGTAATGCAGGCAATCTCGCAGCTTGATAGTGCACTTGCATGTGGCGAGGAGCTCGTAAACTCTAAGAAGCTCTCAGCAAAACAACTCAATAGTCTACTGCGTGAGCCTGCCATGCTACTGGCGGCGCGAAAGCTTTTGGTAGAGAAGGCTGAATTTCCGGCTTGGGCAACGTCAGGCAAGATTGCTTATGTTGCAGCCTCCAGTCTCCCATACAATGTAACTGGCTACACGACTCGCACGCATGGGGTTGCTCAGGGCTACAAGCAAAACGGTTTTGATATTCATGTTGTGACACGCCCGTCTTTTCCGCTGAACTTTCACCCCACGCTTGACGCGCGCCAAATTCCGGAGCTGGAGCGACTAGACGGCATTCCTTACCATCGACTTTTGGAGCCAAACCAGAAACAACATACTCCAGTGGAGTGGATACGCCTCGCTGCTGACGCGATCGAACGGAAGCTTCGAGATATGAAACCGGAAATAGTTGTAGCGGCTTCGAACTATATGAATAGCTTGCCAGCGCTGATCGCCGCTCGCAGGTTAGGCCTTCCATTTGCCTACGAAGTCCGCGGGATGTGGGAGTTGACTCGAGATTCTCGCGATCCCGGCTTTAGTAAGACCGCCGATTTCGCCGTGACGATATTGCTGGAAGACTTTGTCGCCCAGAATGCCGATACCGTCCTGACGGTAACCGAACCGATGAGGATCGATTTGATACGGCGTGGAGTGGAACCTCAGCGCATAGATATTATGCCTAACGGCGTTAACGCATGCGCCGTTTTCAGTCCTCCGCGTGATCAACCGCTGGCGTCCAGACTGGGTATACCTTCCGGCATACCTGTGATCGGATATGTTGGATCTATCATAGATTACGAGGGACTTCCGGACCTCGCGCTTGCGTGCGTTGGATTGGCGGAAAGCGGATATGACTTTCGCTTGCTAATCGTTGGAGATGAAGGACGACCTCAGTTCAGCGGGACACCAATAACCGACGAGATTCGTGCATTCTTTAAGGCGGCTGGAATAGAAGACAGGCTCATCATGCCGGGTCGCGTGCCCTTCTCCGAAGTTGCATCGTTCTATTCACTAATCGATATCGCGCCCATCCCCCGCCGCCCGTACAAAGTCAGCGAAATGGTCTCGCCTATTAAGCCGATCGAAGCTTTGGCAATGGGAAAAGTTCTGATTGTGTCTAGTGTTGAGGCGATGAAGGATTTCACCCAACGGGGAAAAACAGGACTGGCTTTTGAGAAGGGCAACATCCGTGACTTGCAAGCCAAGCTTCAGAAAGCCCTCCACAACCCAGCGTTAAGGGAAACTCTAAAGCAAAATGCACAGGAGTTTGTCCGGAACAATCGCACCTGGCCCGCCATCTGCAAGCGAGCTGCCAAACATATGACGCTCGAAGTGGGACAATAAGGGATGTGGAGGCGAGTCAATTTGAGAACGGGCGCCCTTGCAGCTGCTCTCGATGCGCGATGGCCGTGATCTCCGTTTCACAGGAGGCGGGCTTGTTCGTCAAACCGCTGGTTCGCTTCACTCTCCTGTTCCGAAGCGATCAATGCGACAGAAAGTGACCTGCCACTGAACTTTCATCCGACTGCGATTAGAGCCTCGGCGGCTTTCAATAGGCCAAATGGCGCGGTGGGAG
>NZ_JBNDHT010000137.1:0-18686 GCF_056755115.1 Rhizobium sp. SVR5-2C
TGCGCTCGATCAAGGAAATAGATTGGATTGGCTCAGTTCCGGCCTGATTGTCGGTCTCGTTGGAGCTGCGTTCATTCTGATTGCCGCTTTCATGGTGAACTCGATGCTGCAACCAAGTCCAATCGTTGGTCCCCAGCTTCTGGGGCATCACAATTTCGGGCTCGGGATCGTGGTGATGCTGCTGACACGTTTTGGCCTTATGTCAGCAAGCTTTGTCATTCCTCAATTTCTCATCCGCGTTCAGGGATATCGAGCGCTGGAAAGCGGCGTGTTGTTCATGGTCGCGGCGCTGCTTCAGATCTTATTGACGCCTGCCATCGCCTGGCTCAGCTACCGGGCAGATCCGCGTAACCTGCTTGGCTTTGGCGCCGTCGTCTTCGGCCTTGGATCGTTGCTATGTGTCAACGTTTCGAGTAGTTGGGCTGCGCAGGAGTTCCTCCTGCCTCTCGCGCTGCAGACCATCGGCAGTTCGTTCACTGCGGTGCCGGTTATGGTTATCCTCACGGAAGATATAGAGTTCGCCCAAATCCCATGGGCAGCTTCATGGGTCCATATAACGCGCACTGTCGGGACGGCCTTGGCCCTAGCTTTCATCGGATCGCTGGTTCGTATCCGCGAGCAAGTCCACTCGAATCTGATCGGCGCACATATTCAAAGCGGCGACGTAGTGTTGCAAACGCGGGTTGCTCAGCTTCAAAGCCTTATACAACCCCGCCTGACTGCCGACGACGGTGCAGCGGCAATCAACCTTGTTCTGGCACGAACCGTACAGCGGGAAGCTTACGTTATGGCCTTTGCGGACGCGTTTTCCGTCATTGGAACACTTATCCTGTCGGCCGCCATCGTGAGCATCTTCTTGCGAAAAACTCGCTTACCTGGCCGATTTCTCTAGCCATCGCCCGGGGGATAAGATCAAAGAGCCACCGCGCGCAGGCCGTCCCGCAACAAAGCCCCGCAAGGGCTAAGTTATCGACAGGCGAAAGCGCGGACGGTGAATGGGTCTCTCGGTCAGCCAAAGCATAGATGTCGATCGCGTTCTCCACTCCGTAACATCGAAAGAGCCGAGGCATTCCGGCTGGGTCGCTCCCCAAGCAGTTCCACGAAGTCCGGAGAAAGGCGACATGGCCTTCCGCGATTTGGTTACGGTATTCAAGGACCCGCCAGAACCACTTCCCTGGACGAAGCGCTCTGCGATGTTTAGAGAATTTCCGGCAGAAGCTGCCCACGCTTTGCTTGCCGCAACCGGCCCGGGACCATCGGCGCGTGCCGCACCCGTCGGGGCCGGTGGGTATGATCGAATTGCGGGCTCTCGGCGCAGACTTGCGGGAAAACAGCTGGGGCGAATGCTGCCCCAGCAGCAGCGGCTTTACATCTTTATCCTGCCTTTACGGGCTGCTGTCGAACTGGACCTGCATCGACCGGTGAGAAAGGGACACCGGCCACAATTGCAGCGATTGCAATGGCGGGAAATCGATTTTTGAATACTTTGAGCATTGTGTTTTTCCTTGGCGAAGCAGTCGTGCAGCTTAGGATCGTCAGCTATCCCATTTCGAACCCATGATCATTTCTGCAAAATCGACGCGCTTATAGGTTGGATCCATCCTGGAAAGAACGTCCGCCTTCACGTTGCCGAACGTCGTGTCTGGCTTTTTGATCGTCCCGTAGCAGAAGGCCGATAAGATACCATGTTTGAACTTCAGGCCCCGCGGATGGCAGTTGCAGATCTCGTGACGTTGCTGCTCGGTGAATTCGTCATACGCAATGCCGAGAACGTCCATCTCGACACCGGCCGTCACAAGAGCCACGGTGGGGCGCTTGTGCTGGGGAATGCCGGGCGTGGTATGCAACGCGATCGAATCCCAAACATCATCAACATCCCGCTCCGAGATATCGTAGGCCGCCAGGAAGTTTTTGGCGGCATTGGCGCCGTCCACTTCAAACCGCTCCGTCTCGCTGGCGTAGGAATCGATCAGCCCCATGTCGTGAAACATGGCACCGATGTAAAGAAGTTCCGGGTCATAGTTCAAACCCTTCCGTTCCCCAGCCAGCGCGCCAAAGAGAAACACGCGCCGTGAATGGTGATAAAGAAGATCAGTTTCGGTATCGCGCACCAACTCCGTCGCAGACCTTGCCATTTGGCTGTCCGGGATCCTGATTCCGGCGATGATTTCGCTATTTTTGGACATTGGATAAACCTTACTCAGCTGCTTGTTCGTAAGAAATTCCGAGCGCGCGTGCGATGCCCGCGCCGTAGGCTGGATCAGCCCTGAGGCAATTCGCTACGTGGCGCTGCTGAATATGAAGCGAGACGCCGCCCAAAGATCGCGCCGTATTATCGAAAAGCGTCTGCTGCTGATCAGCCGTCATCATACGGAAGAGGTTGCCGGGCTGTTCAAAATGATCTTCATCAATACGATGATCCCAATGATCCGCTGCACCTTCAATAGCCAGCGGAGGCTCCCGAAAATCAGGCTGCTCATCCCACTCGCCGCGAGAGTTGGGAACTAGGTCGTCGTTGCACCATGATTGCCGTCCACCCGCATTGCGCCATCGCGGTGATAGGAATGGTAGGGGCAACGCGGTGCATTCACCGGGATCTGATGGTGATTGACGCCAAGTCGATAGCGTGCTGCATCGCCGTATGAAAACAATCTCGCCTGGAGCATCTTGTCGGGCGAGAAGCTAATCCCGGGCACGACATTTGCCGGAGTAAAGGACGCCTGTTCAACCTCCGCAAACACATTCTCGGGGTTACGGTTCAGCTCCATCACGCCCACCTCGATCAGCGGATAGTCCTTGTGAGGCCAAACCTTCGTAAGATCGAAGGGATTAACCGGGTGCGTTGCCGCTGCCTTCTCCGGCATGATCTGCACGTAAAGCTTCCAGCTTGGATAGTCGCCCCGCTCAATGCTTTCAAAGAAGTCCCGCTGGTGGCTTTCTCGGTCCTCTCCGATGACCGCCTTCGCTTCACCATCTGTCAGGTTCTCGATTCCCTGCTGAGTTTTGAAGGTGAATTTCACCCAGTAGCGTTCGTTGCCGGCATTGATGAAACTGTAGGTATGACTACCGAAACCATGCATGTGGCGGAAGCTCTTTGGAATGCCCCGCTCACTCATGACAATTGTTACCTGGTGAAGCGCTTCGGGAAGCAACGTCCAGAAGTCCCAGTTGCTTTCTGCACTTCTCATTCCAGTTCTCGGATCACGCTTGATGGCGTGATTCAGGTCTGGAAAACGCAGCGGATCACGAAAGAAAAATACCGGGGTATTATTCCCGACGAGGTCCCAGTTACCCTGTTCAGTGTAGAACTTTAGCGCAAAACCTCGTATGTCTCGTTCAGCATCAGCTGCACCGCGCTCTCCGGCCACTGTCGAGAAGCGTGCGAACATCTCAGTCTTCTTTCCGACCTTCGAAAAGATTGCCGCCTTGGTGTATCGGCTGATGTCATTCGTCACCGTGAAGGTGCCGTAAGCGCCTGAGCCCTTAGCATGCATCCGCCGCTCCGGAATTACTTCGCGGTCAAAGTGTGCGAGCTTTTCGATCAGCCACACATCCTGGAGAAGGGCAGGGCCCCTCGGACCCGCAGTCTCGATATTGAAATTATTAGCGACCGGTGCCCCGGCAACGGTGGTTAGCTTATGGTCCATTATTCCCATCCTTACTTGCGTTTTCGTTGGGTTCTAGCCAAGACGGCCAGGACTATCCTCCAGGCTCGTGGTTGCTTGGAATTTCTGTGTCATGGTTCCGACAATCGACTGCATCGCAAATGCGGCGCCTGGAACGAGCGCGTTCATGCAAAAGAACTCATGCCCGAGGCCTTCAATGTTCAAGGCGGTCACAGAGACGCCAGCACTCCGCAGGCGCTCGGCATAGACTTGCCCATCGCTTCGTAGCGGGTCGAGATCTGCAGTAATGACAAGCGCTGGAGCGAGATCTGTGAGAGCCCGTTTCGGGTATGTAACCAGGTTGATGCGTGGATCGCCGAGTATTGAGCGATCGGCGAAAGCGTTCTGGAAGAACCACAACATCCCGGCCCTTCCTAATGGCTCACTCTCCGCGTTCTCATGGTACGAAGGGGTGTCGACGTTGCTCCCGGCGAGCGGATAGAGCAGTATTTGGCAGGCTGGTGCTAATACCTTTTCGGCTGCAGCGCGGATTGCGACGTTTGCGGCGAGATTTCCTCCGGCGCTTTCGCCTACCAACGCAATTCTGGTTGGATCTGCGCCGAATCCCGCGGCTCGTTCGAGGATCCAAAGATACGCAGACCAAGCATCCTCATGAGCGGCCGGGAACGGGTACTCCGGAGCTTTGCGGTAGTCCACTGACACGACGAGCGCTTTCCCGCGAAGGGCCAATCGACGAGCAGTCATGTCGTAAGTATCGACGTTGCCGATCACAAAACCACCGCTATGGAAATAAAGCACGACAGGGTAGGGCGCTTCGGCCGTGCTCGGGCTGTAAATCCGAACAGACGTTGGGCCGGCCGGCGATAGGTAGAAAAGATCATGGCTGCGGATCGAATACTCAGGCGATCGATCTATGTGACGACTGATCTCAAGCGAATTTACAGCGTCAGCGGGCCCAGGTTGTGCGCGCGCGCGCTCGACGGTCAACTGCGCTAGCGGCAGTGCACCAAGTCGCTCGAGCTCGCCAAGCACCTCTCTCATCTCAGGAGCTAGTATCTTTTTCGTAGACGCCTCCAGGTCAGCCATCGCCGCTCTCGCTCTCGCGCCTCACATTATCAAGAAGTGCCGAGGGTTGAGCCTTTAGGCAAGAAACTGTCGGCCTCGAGCGAAACGGGAATCAAAGGCTGCGTAACGGCGATGCCTCCTATCCGTCTCCGCGATCCGCATGATTCAACGGCGATCTCAACAATTCCACAGGTTGGAAATGCAAGCGCCAAAACCCCCTCGGTATGCAAAAATCGTCCAAGCAAAAAACGCACTCGCGCTGGACAATTTCAAACAGCATTTTTGCCCAAATTGTTGAGCAAAAGTGCCGGTGGAGGATTGATCTCCATCCGCGTATCTATCCGATGTTTATTTGATTACAGTATTTTCACAGTTGATGCAGCTGCTGAGGGCGCCCTTTGGGTTTTAATCTTGGTTGGACAGGTGCGGTCACAAATATCAAACATGCGCCGAGGTTGCATATGAAACCCGGTTCTTCGTCGCGCCCGTGCGGTGGCGTATAGGTTTTGCCATTGGACCAGAAAACGTGACGACAGAGGTGAGAGGTAATGTCCCTTCCTGGCGGCTGGATTGCGGACAAGACGCTCGCCGCATTGGCAAGCCGCCCAAGGGTGAAATCGAAGCTAATGTTCAGCCTATGAAAGAAATGCTCGAACACGGAAGGATCACAACGACGAAATATCTTGTTCCACGGGATCAGCGATAGAACTGATTTGGCAACTCCATCATTTACAGTCCTGCGCAGCAGCATATCCGCCCACAAACTTCGTCCGATAAGGAAAAGCATGAAAGCACATGGCACAGCGCGGATCGGGATTGATCATTATCTAACGAAGATCGACATAAGCGGGCACACCTTCAATTCTGATGAGCCAATACAAAACGGCGGAGAGAATATCGGACCCGCACCGTACGATTTGCTGCTATCCAGTCTCGCCGCGTGTACCGCTATCACATTACGCATGTATGCAGACCGCAAACAATGGCCACTTGAACACCTGGAGGTCGGTGTAGACTTGCTTCGCACGTTAGAGGGTGCGCTCGCCGTTAGGCGAACCCTAAAAGGCATTGGACTGGACGACAAGCAAATGCTGCGATTGGCAGAAATAGCCGAGAAAACGCCGGTGACTTTGATCCTCAAGGCCGGCCTGACAATTCACACCGCAATTGCACCGTAAATCTGTCGATCTTGTCTTGGCGGTTGTTTTTAGGGTGTTTTGACATCCCTTTAAAAGAAGCCACACGAGAGCCGCTCTGCATCTATCATGCGGTTGTCCGTGAACACACCAATCGGTGGCCATGAGCAAGAATCCGAAAATTGCAATTTTGCTTCTCCCTTAAAGCAAAAGTGCTGGTGGAGGTTGGGCTTCGGTTGGCGTAATCCTTCGTTGTTTGACCGAACGAGAAAGCCGGTCGCCCAATCCGGCGGTCATGCTTTCTTGCCAAGATACGGATATTCGAATTATGCACCAAGGCCAGGCCGCTCAAAGGGACAAGCTCGAAGTAGAGCAGGACGACTATCTCGAAGAGGCGCTGGAGGAAACCTTCCCAGCCAGTGACGCAATATCTCCTGGTCGAGCCCGAACCGAGGCCTCACGCGACAACGCCGAGAAACGGAAAGATAGTGGTGAGGCTGAGTAGCTCGGCCTGCCGCGGTTTCGAAACACATATCATCTGAGGTTGTCTATGGATCGCGAACGCGCAAAAGAAATACGTCGTGCCTCTCTATCCACGCCGAGTGGGCTGTCTGATGAAGCGATAACGGAAATTGCTGGAGCGCTGACATTGCTGCTAGCCGATATCTTCGGGCTTTACGTCAAGACAAAGAACTTTCACTGGCATATGTCGGGCTCCCACTTCCGTGACTACCATCTCCTTCTCGATGAGCAGGCGGATGAGTTGTTCGCGATGACTGATGCCGTTGCCGAACGTGCTCGCAAGGTTGGTGGCACCACGCTGCGCTCAATTGGCCACATCGCACGGCTAAAACGTCTTTCCGATAATGACGCTGAGTACGTTACTCCGGGTGATATGCTGTCGGAGCTTCGGGAGGACAACGCGCAATTGGTCGGATATTTACGGCAGTTGCACGAGCTGACGTCCGAACGCAACGACTTCGCAAGTACGAGCTTGATTGAGAATTGGCTCGACGAAGCTGAGCGTCGGCTTTGGTTCCTTTTTGAAGCAACACGCGCACGTTAGGCGACGGCTGCTAAGACCCGTTGGTAAGGGAAAGCAATGAGCAACATGTTCGTCAACGATAATGAGATCCTATCCGCCAGTCCCGGAATGTTGGCTGACATTGTTGCACAGGGTTCTATCGCACTGCATTGGTACGATCTGACCTGCCCATTCTGCTACCTGGGTCAAGCACGAACCCGATTCTTGATGGATCACGGCGTCGTCGTCGTAGAACTTCCGTTTCAGGCACATCCCGATATTCCCAAAGAAGGTGTGCATATTGGTGAGCGCATAGGCGTCATGTACGAGAGAATCGAAAGTGATGCTGCAATTCTTCACCTACAACTTCATTGGCCACCACGCCTGCCGAACTCTCGCCTTGCACTTTCTGCTGCGGAGTGGGTGCGCCGGAATGAAACCTCGTCATTTGCGCCCGTTCAGAGTCGACTGTTTCGCGCTCATTTTGCGGAGGACCTTGATATCGGAGACCTGGATGTCGTGGTACGATGTGTCGGGGAGGTAATTGTCGATACGAATAGCCTGCGCAATAGCCTCGTTAGTGGCGAAGCGGCCGTTTGGCTCAGTGAAAGCGAGCATTTGGGGCATCAAATTGGCGTCACGGCGACGCCCACGTGGCTGATGGGTGGGCGAGCAATAAGAGGCTTTGTGTCTGAGGACATGTTCGAACCCTTCGTTCACTTAGCCAAGCACGGGAATCAAGGCGGTCAATATTCGCAGCGAGACCGCAGCAATGCTTGAAGAGATGGCAGCGCAAATGGCTGGCAAGCCGGGCTCCGTTGCAGCGCTTGACCAGAGCGGTGGGTCCACACCGGAAGCGTTGCGCTTGTATGGAATTCCGGACAGTGCATATAGCAGTGAAGCGCAAATGTTTAAGCTCATCCACGAAATGAGGATGAGGATTGTGACGGCACCATCCTTTTCAGGTGACAAAGTCATCGCCGCGATATTGTTTGAACAAACGATGGACAGCGATATCGAAGGCAAGCCCATTCCATCTTATCTATGGCAGGATCGGCATATCGTACCTTTGCTTAAGGTCGACAGCGGTCGTGAACCGGAGCTTGACGGTGTGCAGCTGATGAGACCAATGCCGAAGCTCGACAGCCTGCTGGAACGCGCGGTTAGGAAGGGCATCTTCGGAACAAAAATGCGATCGGTGGTTAGACTTCCATCCGCTAAGGGGATTGCTGCCATTGTGGAACAACAGTTCCAGGTCGCCAAGCATATCAGTAGTTATGGACTGACGCCCATCATCGAGCCCGAAGTGTTGATTAGCAGCCCGGACAAGGCTGGCGCCGAAACAATTCTCCGCGATGAAATTGGCACGAGGCTCGCCACCCTCCCTGACGGTATGAACGTTATTCTTAAGCTCACAATTCCGACGGTTCCTGACCTGTATAGGCCGCTTGTTGAATCACGGAATGTCATGCGCGTCCTAGCGCTGTCCGGTGGCTACAGTCGCGCCGATGCTTGCGAAAAGCTCCGGCACAACAGAGGGGTTATCGCGAGTTTTTCGCGTGCGCTTGCCGAAGATCTTCGGTACCCAATGACGGACATCGCGATCGATAACGCTCTCTCTAACAGCATCAATGAAATTTACCAGGCGAGCATTAAGAAAGACTAACGGGAAGACAGCCGAATCCAGCATCGCGGCATGGGCGGTTCCCCAAAATTTAGTCGCTTTGAGCGCTCGGATGGGGGTCGGCAGGATCGGGCAGAGGAGCCGTAGACGAAGCCGCCATAGCCTTTGTTGCTGAGGAGGCATCTCTCACCGGCAAGACGGCAAGGCCTCCCAAGGTCGCCATAACGGCCGTCATAGGAAAGCTCATCGTGCTGGCAAACGCATTACTGCCTAAGAAACCGAAAACGGAAGCTAGAACATCCTTTATCAAAACGGATACGCTAGCTTACCGCGCTTAAGAGAGCCGGTATTGATCGGCAAGGTGCGCACGCGTTTGCCCGTCGCCGCAAAGATGGCGTTGGTAACCGCTGGTGCCACGGCAGCTGTAGGCGCTTCGCCGAGGCCACCCGGTGCTTCGCTACTTTCAACAATATGCGTCTCCACGACTGGGACTTCGTCGATGCGCATCGGAAGATAGGTGTCAAAATTTGACTGCTCGACCCGTCCACCGGCGAAGGTAATCGCTCCGTGCAGGGCTGCAGTGAGGCCGAAAAGCGTACCACCTTCAACCTGAGCTTCAATCGTGTCGGGATTGACCGCAATGCCGCAATCGACAGCGCAAACAATTCGCAAAACCTTGACTGTTCCGCTGTCCGAAACATCAACCTCGGCCACTTGCGACAGATAACTACCGAACGCCGACTGGAGCGAAATCCCTCGTCCCTGTCCCTTCGGCAAAGGTGTGCCCCATCCCGCACGCGACGCGGCTAGCTTGAGGACAGCCAAGGCCCGCGGGTTGTGCGCCAAAAGCATCTCGCGGTAGGCGAGTGGATCCTTGTTTGCTGCCAGTGCAAGTTCGTCGATAAAGCTTTCGACAACGAAAACATTGTGAACCGGCCCGACGCCACGCCAGAAACCCGTCAACACACCTTGAGGTTCGACGCGTACATAGTCGACGTGGATATTGGGAAGTGCGTATGGCGGCATTGCTGCCCCTTCGACGGCGTCGAAGTCCAGACCGTCCTTGAACAAAGGGGGCAGGAACCTTGCCACAACAGAGGATCCCGCAATTCTATGGGTCCAGGCTTTGGGCTGTCCACTTCCGTCCAGTCCGGCAGAGATCCTATCGTAGTAATAGGGGCGGTAAAGGTCATGCTGGATATCCTCCTCGCGACTCCAGATGACCTTGACTGGACCATCGACCTTCATTGCAATGCGGGCGGCCAGAACGCTTCCGTCGACGTCGAGCCTGCGACCGAACCCACCGCCGATTAGATGGTTGCGAACACGTACTTTTTCGGGCGCGAGACCCATGACCTCCGCGACAGCACGTTGTGTCTCGGTTGGTGCCTGCGTGCCAACCCAAATATCGCAACCGTCGCCTCGAGCGTGAACTGTACAATTCATCGGCTCCATGGCGGCATGCGCGAGGAAGGGCAACTGATAGACCGCGTCGATCCGCTTTTCGGCAGCTGTCATTGCACCTTTCCAATCCCCATCATCACGAGCAACCGCGCCAGCCTGCCTGGACTCTTCCTCGAGCTGCTTAATGAAGTCGGCGCTCCCGACATGTCCATTGGCGCCGTCATTCCACGTAATTGAAGCGGCCTCTAGTCCCTTGCGGGCCGCCGCCGTGTGGTCGGCAACGATAGCGACGACGTCACCGAGATCGACAACCTGCCTGACGCCCTTGACGGAAAGCGCTGCAGCCTGATTGACCGCCTGGACCTTCCCACCTCGTACCGGCGTGATCGCGATTGCCGCAAACTTCAGGCGCGGCAGGAGAACATCGATGCCGAATTGCGCCTTGCCGTTGACTTTGTCGGGTGTATCCATCCGCCGGGCACGTGTGCCGATCAATTTTGCGTTCGAAATATCCTTGAGCGTGACGCTGCCCGCATCCGGGATGGGCAGTTGCGATGCAATGTCGACGAGCCTCTCGTAGGCGATCTGCCGCCGGCCATCTGTGACTGAGCCATTCCGCGCCCGAAGATTTGCGGGATCAACGCCCCAGCTTTTCGCAGCAGCCGATATGAGCAGCGTTCTCGCGACAGCTCCTGCCTGCCGTAGTGGCAGCCAGAATGCGCGCATGGACGTCGACAAACCCGTCGTCTGCACATGTAGGATCGGATTGGCGTATTTGGCGTCGTCGGGCGGAGACTGCTCAAGCCGGACCCTGTCCAAACCGACTTCCAGCTCTTCGGCGAGCAACATCGCATGTGCGGTATGAACGCCCTGTCCCATCTCCGCCATCGGCATGGTGAAAGTGATCATGCCCGTTGCGTCGATACGGATGAAGACATTTGGCACGTATGACGCGGCGCCGTAAGCTTGCAAGGGCACGATGGCAATCGGTACGACAAGTGCGGCGGTCGCGGTGCCTACGGCTTTCAGAAATTGCCGGCGATCGAGCTCGACATTGGTCATTTGCGGGATCTCCGTCACGCTGCCGCACGATGAATGGCTGCACGAATACGTTGATAAGTGCCGCAACGGCAGACGTTGCCCGACATTGCGGCATCGATGTCTTCATCCGTCGGTTTCGGCGTTTGCGCCAACAAAGCGGCCGCGGACATGATCTGCCCTGACTGACAGTAACCGCATTGAACGACCTCCAGGTCGAGCCACGCCTTCTGAACCGCTGCACCCGTGGGAGTGAGTCCGATCGCTTCGATGGTGATGATTTTGCTGTCGCCGAGACTGTCGATCGTCGTAATGCAGGACCGTGTAGGGACCCCGTCAACGTGGACGGTGCACGCGCCGCACAACGCCATGCCGCAACCGAACTTGGTGCCGGTCATGCCAAGTACATCTCTCAGGACCCATAGCAAGGGAGTATCGTCGTCGACGTCGACGTCGTGAATATTTCCGTTGACGGAAATTGTAAACGGCATAGGAGCCTCGCGCGTGCCTGACAGATTTGCCGGACCATGCAGGCCAATTCGCGCCGAATTCAAACTGAATTTTTGCCGCCGTTGTTGCGCAAATTTGCAGCTGGTCGAGGATGGCTGTCGCGCCTAGGATTAGGGAGACAATGCTCTCCTCGCCGCAAAGCACCGCCGCTGATTGATCTTGGCGGAATAGTCTTGCTTATCTTCCACGAGAATTAGCTCGTCTCTATTCGGCGCGGTTGCGCCTGCGCTTTTTTGCGAATTCCTTGCACGTCCTGCTGGGTGCCACTACCAAGGCCGAACGCCATGAATGATGGCTACGCTGAAACTTTCACATCCGGACCCTCGGCCTCGCAAGTTCCATAAATCAACGATATGCCACACGAGGGAAATCGCCTGGTCGATGGTTCGACCCCTTCAAGAGCGTCATCCAGTATCCGTCAGATGAAAGCTCAAAACTTGTATTTTGGTAAATAGTGACTTTGGAAACGAGCAAGCATGGCCGCTGAGCAAAGCTTCAATCTTCGGACGTGCTTTGGGGAGAGGGGGGCCTGTGCTTTGGCTTCTTTCTGGTTTCGTAATCGGCACATTACCAGGACAGCACTGCAGTTGATGATGGCGCCCCAACGCGATCACCAACATCGGGCTAGTGCGTTTCGCGATCGGCGGCGCCGAGGACATCAGACATATGAGATCCCGATCAGTCCACCGGTCTCGACCGCATGAGAAACGACGTTGCCGCAAGAATCATGCCGGCGTCCACCGGACGAGGCCTAGTCGACAACGCGATCTGCCACGGCTTTCCGCGATGTTTCGTCCACTGATGCGCGACAGCGTACATTAGGAATGACGTTGGTCCGAATAGGCAAAGCGTAGCAACGGCGGCATCGGCTGCACAATCGGCCTCCCAGCCGATCAAGGTTGCGATCAGCGAGCCTGGTCCAGTGGCATCCGGGAAATTGTCTAAGTGTCAATGAAGTCCCGCGCGCTCAGCCAAGGATGTAGATCAACGGCCTGCGTTGGATTTCGGAGATTGCACTTTGACCGCCGCCGATGGTTATGACCGACAGCGGCAGAAACACGGCCATCCGAGCTATGCTGGGATCTACCCGCAACCTGTTTGATCTTGTCTCCCCGTATGCCCACAGGAAACCCGTGCCGCCGACCGCGAGCACTGTGCAAAACAATGGAAGCTGAAACGTTGCGATCGCAAGAAACGTGATTGCCAGCAAGATGAGCGATGTGAATCGGCGCGGCCGGCTCCACCCTGCGGCATGAAGGCCCATGGACAGCGATATTCCGACCGCGGCGGCCCCTGCACCGACAAGAAGAGGCTCGGTAAGCCAGAAAGCTACAAAATCGTTCCACTCTCAGCTTTGCGAAAGCAAAGCCGACAGTGCCGATAATTTTGGAAGTTCTTCCAGACCGGCCACTAGATCGCAGATGCGCGCGATTCTTTGCTCCGGTAGAAGCGTTTGCGCGAGCCTCGTGAACTTTGATTTGATTTGGTCGTGTGACAAAGGATGCTCGGCGCTACCGCTGCGTTGTTCCACATGGACTTCGAGGCGCTGTCCGTCGAGCAAGTCTGCCATGACGTTGACGGCGTGCCGCTTTTCAGCGCCGCCCGCGTCAAGCGCCTGATCGTGGAAGATTTTCATTTTCCGGACAAGGGCCAGTATCCTTGGATCTGCGAGCCGCTCTTGCCGATATTGATCGACGAAGGCTGCGCCGTCTAGTAGCTTCACCGCTGCCGTATAATAACCGTTCATCTGCGCCGATACGACTTCTCCTGGCTTATAATCCCAACCGACGTTCAACGCTCCCTTCCGGCTCATCCCGATATCGAGCGACTTGAGGTTGTCAGCGGCCAATCCCTTCGTCATCAGCGCATCAAGCGCATCGACGATGGTGTGCGCGCTCGCGCATGCGGCATAGATTTTGAATCCTACCCGGCGGGTTTCCCAGCGAGTGCCGAGGTCGTCCGTAATCCTGCTAGCCGGCCCTTGGCCGTTCAGGGTGCTCAGGAATCCCCCGACAGGGGCCTCGATGGCGATTTCGCTGCCTGTAAAGCCTCGCCGTGCAAGATAAGCTGCGATGACGCCGCTCTGCGACGCACGCCCAGCGTGAAACCGCTTTGCCATGGCACCTAATCTTGCCGAATAGAGCCCCGCCGCCTGGGTTGCGCCGATGCCGATCGCGTGCGTCGTCCTGTCCCCATCAAGCGCAAGAGCCCGCGCCGCGGCGACCGCGCCTCCCACCGCACCAACCGTGCCCGTGACATGGTAGCCGCTAGTGGAATGCTTCGTTCCCGCCGCGATGCCCAGCCGGATGCCAGCCTCGTAGCCGGCGGCGAGAGCCGTGATGGCTTCCTTCCCGGATATCTGCTGCTCGTCTCCGACGGCAAAGACCGCCGGGATCGTCACGCTCGCGGGATGGTAGGAGGATGCGACGTGAACATCATCGATCTCGAAGCCGTGCAAGGCCGTGCCATTTATCAGGGCTGCGTCGGGCGGAGAGGCGTTACCCCGATGTCCGAAGAGGGCGGACCGGCCGTCGCCACTCCAGTCGGAAATGGTTTCGGCTACGATACGGCCCCAAGGCTGCCGCGATCCGAAGATAGCGCACCCCAGACCGTCCAGGAGGCAGGTTTTCAGATGCGCCACGACATCGCCAGGAATATCATCGAAATGCAGCGCGGCAGACCAATGACCAAGCAGGGACGTCGCCGGAACGTCGTTCTGTATCGGTGGCTTCTCCCCTGTTGCAATCATTGCAGCACGTCCTTGCGGAGGGCGCAGGCTTCCAGCGCCTTCTCATCGACAGCTATGCCGAGACCCGGCCCTGATGGAGGTGTGACGTGGCCGTCCCTGATGGTGAAATCAGTTTCGGGCACGAGAGGATCCGGGTCCAAAATGCCCAACCCGAAGATGAACTCGGCAGCCGGCATGACCTGCTTTGCCGCCCGGCTTGCGTAGAAGTGCGCGCCGGCGGCGGCCTCCAGTTGCGACTGGACTGCGAGGCCGCCACAGTTGATCTTGATGTTTGCAGCTTCGGCGATCGCGGCAATCTTGCGTGCCGGCGTGATGCCTCCGTGCTTGTAGAGCTTGATGCAAAGAACGTCAGCAGCCCTTGCCTCCACGATGCGCCGTGCGTCCTGGATGGAACTCAAGGCCTCGTCGGCCATGATCGGCACACCTTTTGCCGCGCGACGAATTTCCGCCATGCCTTCGAGGTCATTCCTGTCGATCGGCTGTTCGAGATATCCGACGCGATAGGATTCCATGCCCTCCAGCGCCTGGATGGTCTCGGCGACGCTCCATCCCGTGTTCGGGTCGAGACCGACAACGATGTCGTCGCCTACAGCCTTGCGGATGGCGGCCAGATGCTCGCGATCCTTTCTCCAACCCTGTGGATGGCCGGCCTTGATGCACAGGACCTTGATGCCGAATTCGTCGATGGCTCTCTGTGCGTCGGCGACCATCTTTTTGACATCGGCTGCCATGCTTATCGACCATTCCAGCGGTAGGCGCTCCTGGCACAGCCCGCCGATGAGATTGTAGACCGGCTGGCCGACCGCCTTGCCGCAGGCATCATGGAGGGCGTGATCGATGATCGCGCGCGCATTGAAATTGAAAGGCCCGGCCAGATCGAACTCAGAAGTGATCTTTTCGATGTCGAACACGCGTTGCCCGAGCAGTTTCGGGCCATAGACTTCGGTGATGGCGGTGATGATGCTCCCATAGGTCTCCGACATGGAGTGATGAGGGGCGAGGGGGCGGATCTGTCCATAGCCGACGATGCCCTCTGCAAAGAGCTTCAGTAGCACAGGCTTGCCCAATAATTGTCCCATTGCGCCGGTGTCATACCCGCCGGTCGATCGCATCCGCTGCAAACGCATCGTCAGGTCGGTTACATAGACTTCAAGCCGCTCGACGCGCGGACCGTCTCGAAATCCCGTTGATGTTGCAGAAATCACGAGCAAACCTCCCTTTGGTGATGACCCCTACCGTCCGGATTACCGGATCCGCATCTGAGACAGTGCAGGCCAAATCAATATTTCATATCATGGAACGAGATTTCATAATAATTAGATCTCGTTTCCCCAGTCAAGCAGCATCCGCGCTCCGCGTCACGCGATACTCACGGCCAATTTTATTCGACCTTGATTGACTCGGCTGCTTCGTCATCGTACAGTTTTGATGAAATTGTGTTCCATATTGTGAAATATGTGAGGACGTATATGCCCGGGAGGAATGAACCGAATGAATGTGGTTGCGAAGACCGATGACCATGTGATCGAAGCTATCGCGCTCAGCCATGCCTACGAGACGGCGACCGGCTGGAGTAAGGCGCTCGACAAATTCGAGCTGCAGGTACGCAAAAACGAGTTCCTGTGCGTGTTGGGGCCGAGTGGCTGCGGCAAAAGCAGTTTCCTGCGCATGCTCGCCGGCCTGATGGTGCCGCTGAAAGGGGAATTGCTGGTCAATGGAAAAGCAATCGACGGGCCTGGCCTTGATCGGGCAATTGTCTTTCAGGAAGCTGCGCTCTTTCCCTGGCTGACCGTCATGAGAAACGTCACATTCGGTCTTGAAATGGCTGGCTGGGACAAGCAGAGGTCGAGGGAGAGGGCCGAGGAAGTCCTAAAGATCGTTGGTCTCTCGGACGCGATCGACAAGTATCCGTACCAATTATCCGGTGGCATGAAGCATCGTGTTGCGGTCGCTCGCGCATGGAGCCTTCAGGCTGCATCGGTTCTCCTGATGGACGAGCCGTTTTCGGCAATCGACGCGATCAACCGCATGAGCCTGCAGGATTATCTCGTACAGGCCTGGCTCGCGGAACCACGCACCGTGGTCTACGTGACGCATGACGTGGAGGAGGCCGTGGCGCTCGCAAGCCGGGTCATAATCCTGGCGCCCTCTCCGGGCCGCATCGTCGCCGATATCTCAATCGGGGAGCCCTGGCCAAGAAATCGCGACAGCAACGAATTCAATCAGCTGAAAGCCGACCTGACCGAACGGATGCGTGAGACAAGCGGACATTGATCGAACAGGATCGGCGCGAGGGGCGCCGCTCAACACCAATTCAAAGGGAGGATATTACAATGAAAATGACCCGCCGGCAGTTCGGCATCAGCACCCTTGCAAGCGCTGCGATTATTTCGACCGGTGGACTATCCGCCAAGGCGCAAAGCAAAGGCGTGATCAAGCTCGGTTATCTGTATCCCAATCTGACGACCTTGGCCTATGGCGTTGCCGACCACATCGGCGCCTACAAGAATGCCGGGTTCGAAGTCCAGGCGCAACGCTTCACCTCCGGTCAGACCGTCGACGGTATCCAGTCGCTCTTCAACGGCGACCTCGACATATACTATGGCGGTGGTCCTGAGTCCGTTCGACTGAATGCCCGAATGGTGGATGCAGGCAGCGCGCCTAGTCTCTCGGTGATTTCAGGCTCCAATCCGGGACACACAAACCTCGTCCTCAGCACCAAGCTGCAGCCGAAGAATTTCGATGAACTCGTCGGAAAGGACATTCGTATCGGTGTCTCGTCACCATCCTCGGACCACCTCGCATTGATGCGCGGCTGGCTGGCGACGGAGAAGAAGATGACGACCAAGGAACTCGGATGGCAGTTCCTAACGGTCGAAGGCGGCAATATGCCGACCGCACTTCTGACCGATCAGATCGATGGCTTTCTTCATTCGGAACCGACGACGACGCTCGCAATCAAGAACAAAGGCGGACATCTCTTCATGTCGGCATCTCGTGGCGATTTCGGCGCCAACCCGCCGCCAATGACATTCATGGCTGCAAACCGAGAATTCCTGAAGAGCAAGGGGGATCTTGCGCGCGCCTTCATGAAGGCCACCCAGTCGGCGAACGACTTCTACAAGAAGTCATCGAAGGAAGAGATGATTCCGATCATTTCGCAATGGTCCGGGACGAAGAAAGAAATTCTGCAGGACGCCTATGAACGTATCAACCCGACGATCGGAATGTCGAAGGAGCAGGCCGAGAAGTGGTGGAACTTCGTCGGTACGCCAATGGTCGAGCGCGGCGAGCTGAGCAAGAAGCTCGACCCGTTCCGCGATGTCTTCGATTTGAGCTTCCAGGCGTGAAGCTCGACGCCACAGGAGAATGGGAGAGGTAATGTCAGATTTATCGGGTCAGATGGCCAGTTATTCGAAGTTCGATGATGTTTCGTTTGGATCGGAGCAGCTCGCCAACTATGGGAAAAAGCGCAGAGCGAGCGAGCTGCGCAGGCGAACCATTCGAGCAACTATCGGGATCATTGGGTTGCTGGTTTTCTGGCAGGCTGTCTCGAGCTTCTATGGCATAGAAGTTATTCTGCCCGGGCCTATTGCCGTCTTCAAGAACATCTTCCAGACATTGACACTGTCGAGGACGGATGAATGGCTTTACGGCCCGAACATCTACGTTCATCTGGTCATGAGTTTCATCAGGGCGATCATCGGCTTTTCCGTTGCGGCGGTGGTGGCCATTCCGGCCGGCATCATCATCGGCCGATACCGTACGGCGCGGGAATTTGTGGAGCCGGTCATCCGGCTTCTCTACCCCGTCCCGGGCATTGCCTGGATCCCCCTGGCGATTCTCTGGTTCGGCCTGACCGACAAGGCGGTGATCTTCGTCGTCTTCATGGCCGAATTTTTTGCAATGTTCTTCAATACCGAAGCGGGCGTGCGTAATATCAATCCGATCCTGATCGATGCCGGGCGTTGTTACGGGGCAAAGGGTTTCACGCTGTTGCGGCGGGTCATTTTGCCGGCAGCAACGCCATATATCATCACCGGCATGCGGATTGCGCTCGGCGGCGCGTGGCGCATGATCGTTGCGGCTGAAATGCTGTCGGCCAAAGCAGGTGTTGGGTTCGTCCTGACGGAAGCGCGCTTTCAGTTCAGGGCCGACGACCTGATGATGTCGATGATCCTCATCTCCGTCGTCGGCTTCACCACCGAGAAGCTTATCGTTCGCACGCTCGAGCGGAAGACGACGGAAAAATGGGAAGTGAAGCCGCTCTGACCAGAGCGGCCAGTTCGGAAACAACGATAAAGGCCCGGCCGAGTAATCAGCCGGGCCTTTGCATCATCATCTTGAGATGAGGTCCGCGGTTCGCAGGCAGGCATTGGGCCCGGCCCGAACCGCCTCACATATTGGGATAAACCGGCCCCTCGCCGCCCTGGGGCGGCACCCAGTTGATGTTCTGGTTGGGGTCCTTGATGTCGCAGGTCTTGCAGTGGACGCAGTTCTGGGCGTTGAT
>NZ_JBNDHT010000138.1:0-18589 GCF_056755115.1 Rhizobium sp. SVR5-2C
ACCGGAAGGCCATCGTTTTCCGAAAGCCACGCTGCCGGAATGATCGAAATATGCCGCCCTTCCGGGCGAACAGGGCACCGGCGGATCATCAAAGGATTAGACAGTGGCAAGCACCAATTTCCGCCCCCTTCACGACCGCGTCGTCGTTCGCCGCGTTGAGTCCGAAGAAAGGACCCGAGGCGGTATCATCATTCCGGACACCGCCAAGGAAAAGCCGCAGGAAGGCGAAATCGTCGCCGTCGGTTCCGGCGCTCGCGACGAGTCCGGCAAGGTCGTTCCGCTGGACGTCAAGGCTGGCGACCGCGTTCTGTTCGGCAAGTGGTCCGGCACGGAAGTCAAGATCAACGGCGAAGAGCTTCTGATCATGAAGGAAGCCGACATCATGGGCATCATCGGCTGATCCAGCCGGTCGCTCTTTACCCGAAATCGCCAACAACTCTATTCAGGAGTTCTCAAAATGCCAGCTAAAGAAATCAAGTTTGGCCGCACCGCGCGCGAAAAGATGCTCAAGGGCGTCGACATTCTCGCTGACGCCGTGAAGGTCACGCTCGGCCCGAAGGGTCGCAACGTCATCCTCGACAAATCCTTCGGCGCTCCGCGCATCACCAAGGATGGCGTCACCGTCGCCAAGGAAATCGAGCTCGAGGACAAGTTCGAAAACATGGGCGCCCAGATGGTCCGCGAAGTTGCTTCGAAGACCCACGACATCGCCGGTGACGGTACCACGACTGCTACCGTTCTCGCCCAGGCGATCGTTCGCGAAGGCGGCAAGGCCGTTGCTGCCGGCATGAACCCGATGGACCTGAAGCGCGGCATCGATCTCGCCGTTGCTGAAGTCGTCAAGGATCTGCTGGCCAAGGCCCAGAAGATCAACACTTCGGAAGAAGTCGCACAGGTCGGCACGATCTCTGCAAACGGCGAGAAGGAAATTGGCGCCTATATCGCCGACGCTATGCAGAAGGTCGGCAACGAAGGCGTCATCACGGTTGAAGAAGCCAAGACCGCCGAAACCGAACTTGAAGTCGTCGAAGGCATGCAATTCGACCGTGGCTATCTGAGCCCGTACTTCGTCACCAACCCGGAAAAGATGGTGGCAGAGCTCGAGGACGCCTACATCCTGATCCACGAGAAGAAGCTTTCGAACCTCCAGGCTATGCTCCCGGTTCTCGAAGCAGTTATCCAGTCCGGCAAACCGCTCCTCATCATCACTGAAGACGTCGAAGGCGAAGCTCTCGCTACGCTCGTCGTTAACAAGCTGCGCGGCGGCCTGAAGATTGCTGCCGTCAAGGCTCCGGGCTTCGGCGACCGCCGCAAGGCCATGCTCGAAGACATCGCCATCCTGACGAGCGGTACGGTGATCTCCGAAGACCTCGGCATCAAGCTCGAGTCTGTTACCCTCGACATGCTCGGCCGCGCGAAGAAGGTCGTTGTCGGGAAGGAAAACACCACGATCGTCGACGGCGCTGGCGCCAAGTCCGACATCGAAGGCCGCGTTGCCCAGATCAAAGCTCAGATCGAAGAAACCACTTCCGACTACGACCGCGAGAAGCTGCAGGAACGTCTTGCCAAGCTCGCTGGCGGCGTTGCCGTCATCCGCGTCGGCGGTTCCACCGAAATCGAAGTGAAGGAAAAGAAGGATCGCATTGACGACGCACTCAACGCGACCCGCGCTGCCGTTGCGGAAGGTATCGTACCTGGCGGTGGCACGGCTCTGCTGCGCTGCTCCGTGGTGCTCAATATCCAGGGCGACAACGAAGACCAGAACGCCGGCATCAACATCATCCGCAAGGCGCTTCAAGCTCCGATTCGACAGATCTCTCAGAATGCTGGCGACGAAGCCTCAATTGTTGTCGGGAAGATCCTTGAAAACGACACTGACAACTGGGGCCACAACGCTCAGACCGGCGAGTTCGGCGACATGATCACCATGGGCATCATCGACCCGGTCATGGTCGTCCGCACGGCGCTTCAGGACGCAGCTTCGATCGCCGGCCTGCTCGTCACCACCGAAGCCATGATCGCCGAACTTCCGAAGAAGGACCCTCCGATGGGCGGCGGCATGCCTGAGATGGGCGGTATGATGTAATCAATTCCAGTCTCTGGAAATGAAATTAATCTTCGCACTGTCGATGGGATAGCGCTTCGTGGACTAGGAGGTTTTGACATAAATCAAGAACGGGCGGTGAAGCGCCGATCTTTTTCTGCCGAGGCTGCTCGCCCGTATTGACGGCATGCATGACACACAATCTAAGGCTCGCCCGTCGCGCACGACGCGCAAAGCGAAATCTCCAGGACGCCCTGTCGAGCATCAACATGCAATCATGAACGATTGGCTGAGCAGTGGCTAGGGAGTGATGCCGTACTTTTGGGCCTTCTTGGCCTGAAGTGCGCACTGGGCTTTCTTCTCTGTCTCGACCATCGAATTGATCACCTTCGCCTGCATGCCTCGGGCACTGGTGAATTGCATCCTCGAGGTTGCGTCGAGGTCAGCTATCTTGTCCAGGAAAGCGGTAAGCTTCTCATCGTCAAGCTTGTAGCCGCAGCCATCAGCACCGCCGATGACCTGCGCTGCTTCGTTGTTGTGCTTCACGACGACGCGCGTCGGAAAGGACACCGCCCTGTCCGAGATCATCAAGCTGGCCGAGGACGCGCAGGCGAGCACGGCGCAGGTCCAACGTTTGGCGGATCAGGTCACATTTCGTGCCGCAGAACTCGCTTCATCCCGCTCCAGCGCAGCGATGATCGCGGCCTGAACGGTCTCGTCCTGCGCCGCCATGGCGGCGGTCAGTGACAACAGGCGCTGGCGGGTGTCGTAGAGCTGGTCGATCAGCGACACTACGACCGGGAGCGTGTCCGTGTCGATCTCGAGCTCATAGCGCAGCGTGCAGATCAGGCGGACACGAGCGCATTCCATCTCCGTGAAGAGCAACGATCCGACTTCCTGCCGCGGCACAACAAGTTCGTCGCGGATCCAGGCTTCGAGATCGCTGCGTTGCAGCGCAGCTATCGCTGTAACAAGGTCATCAACGCGCATCATGTGAACATCTCCTTGCGCGGTTCCTGTGCGACTTTCGGCTGCCAGGTCTCCAGGAACCCTGTCAGCTCAGGCTCGTCGACTGCGGGCAGAACGACTTTCAGGGTGATCAGTTGATGTCCGCGTTGCCCGGTCTTGCGGTTGCGAATGCCCCTGTCGCGCAGTCGCATCACTTTGCCCGTGTTCGAGCCCTTCGGGATAGTCATCGTCACCAGGCCGCTTATGGTCGGAACCTCGATTCGCGCGCCCAGCGCCGCCTCCTTCAGAGTGACCGGAACCTCCACGTGAATGTTATCGTCCTTGCGGTGGAAGAACGGATGCGGCTCGACATGAAGCTCAACGTAGGCGTCTCCCGCCGACCCGCCGCCGAAGCCCGGCATTCCTTGACCTTTCAGCCGCAGCATCTGCCGGTCGTCCGCACCCTCCGGAATAGTCACCTGCAGCATCTTGCCCTCAGGCAGCATAAGCGTGCGAGCGGCGCCGTTGGCCACTTCCAGAAACCGAACCGGCAGCACGTAACTCACATCCTGGCCGCGCGCCCGCAAAGTGCCCTGTGACCGTTGTCCCCCGCCGCGAACGCGCGCGCCAGAAAATCTTCCAGGTCCTCGTTACCGGCAAACCCGTCTTGCGCTGCATGCGTGGCATAGACGGGCCCGTCGGCGAAGTCGCGATAGAACCGCTCGTGCGATCGCTCCGCTCCGCTGGCATCGATCTCGCCCGCATCGAACCTCCGCCGCTTCTCCTTGTCCTTGAGCAGGTCACTGGCAGCCGAGATGTCCTTGAACTTAGCTTCGGCCTCTTTGTCGCTCGGATGCAGATCGGGATGGAACTTGCGCGCCAGCTTCTTGAATGCGTCCTTAATCTCCTTGTCAGTCGCAGAGCGAGTTACGCCGAGCGTCTCGTACGGGTCCTTCATGCACCTGATCCCATCGCAACCGCGCCTCAATCATATCGACCATTCCGCCCCCACCCCCTGGGGCGGTGCCGCAAGCATAACCGCAATCGCCAAATCATTCACGCCCTACGCACGGCATGCAGCGACATTTGCCAAAGTGAGTCCGGACGATCATCGTGTCGATGGTGGGCCGTTGCACCACGGGCGCGCCCGTCCATGATCGCCCGGTTTCGATTGCCATAGCAGCGACTTAACGTTTCCTCGAGAGGGGGGCAAATGGCGAAGTATGTCAAGAGGGTTCGATCTTGCGAAACCCGCCCTTTGGGAGCAATCTTCAACACGTCAGGCCATCCGGCGGTGAAGAGCGGCGATGGCCCACGTGGTATCGAGGCAAGCCGAGGGCCTTGTGGGGCGGCCTTCTGAGGAGGAGACAATGGTCGCACGAATGCTATACGGCGCAGATCCTTTCCGCAACATACGCCGCTTCCAAGACGAAGTGAGCCGGGGCGCCGCAAGGGCGCTGGAATTCCCGGCGGTGAATGTCTTCGCAAACCAGGACGGCGTCATCATCACCGCCGAATTGCCTGGAGTAAGATCAGAAGACTTGGACATCTTGATTCACAGAGATTCGGTTACTCTCAGCGGAGAGCGGCACACCGAAACTGAGGAAGCCCAAGGATATCACCGGCGTGAGCGTCGTGGGGGCCGGTTTGTGCGGACCGTGTCATTGCTGTTTGTGGTAGACCCGAACAAGGTTGAAGCGGATCTCGTCAATGGCGTACTGACTCTGGATCTTCCTCGAGCTGAAGAGGACAAACCCAGGCGTATTAATGTGAAGGCGAGCAAGGGGGCGGATCATGGCTAAGCGAGAGACCACGAAAGCTGGAACTAAGGGCGAGAGCAAGCAGCAGTCTCAGGCCGCGCTGACTAGCCAACCGGAGCTGGGGGGCAAGCTGTCCGCGGAGCAGGACGCGGGCGAGCGGACCCATGAGAGGCCGGTCTTCGTACCACGAGTTGACATCTACGAGACCGAAACCGGCCTTGTCCTCGTTGCGGATCTGCCCGGCGTGAACCCGGAGGGTTTGGAGGTCACGTTGGAGAAGCGGGTGCTGTCGATCTATGGCCGCGTCGAAGAGGACGCCCCCGAGGGCTACAGCCAGGCCTATCGCGAGTACGGGGTTGGCGATTTCGAGCGGCAGTTCACTCTCTCCGGTGATTTCGACATCCATAGAATTGAGGCGAACTTGAAGTACGGTGTGCTTCACCTCGCCATCCCGAGAGCTCCGGAGGCGGTGGCAAAGCGGATCGAGGTGAGATCAGTTTCCTGACGGAGAGGATTGCGCAAGGCGCTGGTGCATGAATGCAGCTGGAATTGTCAACGGACGCAATCGGTTCTTTGATGTTGGCGATTACGCCTGCCTTTCTTGGCAGCGGGCAGAGTTCGGACGTGCACATGCCAGCATGCGGTTGAGCACGATGCAGCCAATGGCAACCTCGGTCTGCTGAGCCGGAAACGAACGAGCCCGCAAGCGTCGACCGATCAGGTTCTTGTATCGACCGATCGCGGTCTCGACCAATGAGCGCTTGCCATAGCCGGTGGTTGCCTGCCATTTCAGCCGACCGTCTTTTGCGATCGCCGCGATGTGCTTGTCTCTTTGATCAGGCGGCCCCGTATCGCCATTGCTTTCCACCGCCGTCGAACGAGGTGGAATGACGATGTTGGCGGTATCGCTGTGTTCAAGAACGGTCCGGTAGGTGGGCTTGCCGTCATAGGCACCGTCGGCTGTGAATTGACCAATCTCACCATCTATCTGATTGAGCAATAGCTCCACCTGCGCCGGATCGTCGGTGTTCTGGTCGGTCAATGTTTCTGCGACTATGTCACCGTTACCGGCGTTCACCGCCAGGTGGAGTTTGCGCCAGTTGCGCCGCGATCTGGTGCCGTGCCTGTCTTCCAGCCATTGGACAGCGCCGTATATTTTCAACCCAGTGCTGTCGATCAGGATATGGATTGGCCCGTCCGGCATCGACGGCAGTCTTCCGGCTCGTTCCCACCGCTGTGCCCGGCGGCTCAAGGTCGTATGATCAGGGACAGGCAGTTGCAGTCCCAAAAAGATATCGACCCTATGAACCCCTCGGTCTGGCGAAGGGGCAGGCTGAACACGCAAGCCAGTGTCAGGGCTGTTTCAATGGCAAGATCGGAATACCGCCGCTGGCCGCCACGGATTCTCCGCCGGGGCGCATGCCATCCGGCCAATGCTTCCGGCGTTATCCATAATGTCAGGCTACCACGCCCGCGAAGACCTGCCTCGTATTCCCGCCAGTTTGTCACCTTGAACTTCATCTTGCCAGTGCGATGGCGGCGGGCGGCATTATGTTTGAACGGCATGGCTCGGATCAGACTGATTGCGATCCAACAGGCCTACTTCCAAACCATTGAAAAAGGATCGATGCACCAAAGCCAGTGGAGTGCCATCGGGATGCTCGATGGCGGCAAGCCGAGAGGGTGACATCTACCCCGCCCTCACTACGGATTCGAGGCAATGCCTCAATGATATCGGGAAGGCGGCGCGACCCGCCAATCTGCGAAGGAAGGGCTGCCCTCGGGCAAAATGATCCTTGGCCTTCCCGACCACCACAACCCGTCACCACCCGGTGGCGGGTTTTTCATTATGCCTGATCGCGATTCATGCGGCTTTTCTGTTCTGGAAGTCCCTGAATTGCATATCTGGGGAGACGACGCCATGCGGGCGCAACCGTATTCCGGTTGATGTCCATCAGTTCGGTTGCATCCTTAGCAGTCAGCCTAGCCGCCGGCTTATGCCCGAGGAGAGGACGTCCGGTCATGGCATCAAAAACCGTCCATGTGCCGTTCCCTTCTGCGCGGCGGTCGTATGGCATGTAGGGGAGGTCGGAAGACATGATGTCCTCCTTTCACTTATGGCGCCCCGTAAGCAGTAGCGCCTATAGGATAAACGCGAAGCAGGCCCATTTGTTTCGGGCCCGCCTCCGCACCTTTCCGATGTTCATTTTTGCTTCCTCATTCGAGGGCGGAAAAATCAACATCCGTGTCCGGCGGTTCCCGGCAAACAAGGAGAAGACGCATGAGCGCACCCGTATGCAGAGCAAAGTTCAAGCTGACCCAGCGCAACGAAAACCAGGGTGGCTTTTCACTCACCTTCGAGCCGGTCACATCCGGCAGCGCCGAAAACGATCAGTTCTTCAAGTACACGCCTTGGGGCAAGGTTGAGATGGGGACGGTAAACTCCGACGCGGCCAAGGCCTTCGTGGTCGGCGGCTCATACTATCTCGATTTCACCCCAGCCGACTGATGCCATCACAAGCCCGCCCCGTAACCCGGAGGCGGGCTTTTCATTGGAGAGCGAGCCGCTTCAGTTTGAAGGAGCTGGTGTGGTTGGTGCGGGGTTAGCAGGCGGTGTGGTCTCAGTAGAAGCGGGCGGCGAGCCCGGAGCGGTTGCGGTCCCGCCTGGTCGCTCGCGTCCGAAAAACATCATCAAAGCTACTATGATGATGATACCAACCACGACTCCAATGATCATGTTTCGATTCATGACTTGGTCCTCCAAAAGTTACGCGTCCGAGGCCTATTGGACAGGTAGTTGTTACCATCTGTTTGTCCATAGGCGTTCTCGATCCCGTATCTGGGTGAACCAGCAATTTCTGAACGGAGCGGAGACTCCGACTTGTCCCCGGCGACAAGACAATGGCCTCGTGGGTGAAGAGCCCGCGCCGCCGCTCCGGGGTTGGCCGCCCTTTCATATACGGCGCGAAGTGGGTCAGCCGGGAACAT
Source organism: Rhizobium sp. SVR5-2C (assembly GCF_056755115.1). NCBI lineage: Bacteria > Pseudomonadati > Pseudomonadota > Alphaproteobacteria > Hyphomicrobiales > Rhizobiaceae > Rhizobium > Rhizobium sp. SVR5-2C. Next base: position 7,741 of record NZ_JBNDHT010000138.1, read on the forward strand.
TCAGGAGAGATCATGGAAAGCATTCTAACGCTGGCGCTGATGCTGCTTGCGGTGCACTGGGTCTGCGATTACCCGCTGCAGGGAGATTTCCTCTCAAAGGCCAAACAAACAGGCCCGCGGCGCGTTTATCATCTGGTCGCGCACTCCGGCATACAAGGCACTGGTGTAGCGCTGATCACCGGCAATGTATGGCTCGGGTTAGCAGAATGGCTATTTCATACGGTCATCGACGAGGCGAAGGTAAAGGGGCGGATAATGTTCGCCCAGGACCAGGGGTTGCACATCGGCTGCAAGGCGCTGTGGCTCGGCTTAATCCTGACATCCGCATGGCTATCGACTGGGCCATCTACATCGCCCTGGTGGCGCTGATCTTCTTCATCGGATCGCTGCCCATATGGTGGCGGTTATGAGTCCCCGTGCAGAACGCGCGATCCTCACGCTTCTCTGTGCCGTTGCTGCCGCCTGTCTCGTCTATGCGGTGTGGTCCATCTTGTAGAAAATTCATATCGCGAAATGTGATGGCCCCACCGGCCGGTAGAAATGATTTTGCTTAGGAGGCCCAGTAGAGTTCGCGTGCTCGCCAAGCGTCTTTAATCTTCTCTAGGATTTCAGCTTCGGTTCGATGCGGAAACTGAGTGTGCAGGGCTGCAGCCATGGCTAAGATGTCGACGTTATTGATTTTCTCGGCCTTTGCCTTATCGGCGGCGCCATTAATCTGATCCGCCAACAGCGCGTCTTCGTCTTTGCTCATTTCATCCTCCTAAGATCACCCATGCCAGTCCTGACAAACGCAGGCATGAGCGTTTCGCCCAGCGATCGCCAAGGGCATGACCACAACCGACGCATATTCCGAGGCAGGTTACAAGGGTCACAGGACGGCCGCCTCTACGTTGTCAACAAATGTCCCGTCAGCCACCGTTTTGACGCTGACCACCGGCGCAGCATGCAGGCTGATTCATTCGAACAGGGATAACACCATGGCAACGATGGTCGACCTCGCGCGTACCGCGGCGGAGAAGAAAGAAGAGCTTGACCGTTGGGAGAAAGGGCCGACCGAATCCGATCGCCCGGACTATCCCTACGGCCTGACGCTGTTTCTCGATTATACAACCCTCAAGAAGATGGGTCTGACCGATCGCGACTTCGACACCGGCCAGCCGGTCACCATCATGGCCCATGCGACGATTACCGAAGACCGGATCGAATAGTCAACGGCGAAAAGCGGCACTCGATCTCGCTGCAGGTCCAGAAGATGGCCCTCGATCAGGAGACAAAGGACGTCGCCAACAAATTTTATGCCGAGAAGGCATCCGCCTAATAACGAGGTCTGCCGTGCTCAGTGTAAAGCAGTTTCGCTTTGTCGAGGAGTATCTGAAAGACCTCAACGCCACCCAGGCTGCGATACGCGCCGGGTATAGTGAGAAGACAGCACATTCCCAAGGCCCGCGGCTGTTGGAGAATGTTGGAGTAGCCGCCGCGATTGAGGAAGCGAAGGCAAAGCGGTCTGAGCGGACCAAGATCGACGCTGACTGGCTGCTCAAGCGCCTGGCTGAAGAGGCCGTAGCGGACATTGCCGACCTTTACCATGAGAACGGCAGTCTCAAGCCAGTCCACGAGTGGCCGCTCATCTGGCGTCAAGGCTTGGTGGGCGGGATCGAGACTGATACCGGTCGAGTATGCGGCGCAGCGCGCACCTGCCACACAGGCAGCCCAGGAGGCGGGCGATAATGGTGCCTTCATCTTCTGGCAACAGAAGGGAGCCGCAATCGAAGCGGCGCGGCTCGGCACAAAAGCGGCGATCGACGCGGCAACGGTCGTCGAGGAAGCGCGGGCGGCCGCTGATGCGGTGGTGTGGCCGTGACAGGCGGAGACCCGGCATAAAGGTCTGGGTCCTGCCAGGTCTCCATGCCGCGCCGGGTCAGCCACCGGCGCAGCACATTCAATGCTGCGTCCGACGTCGATACACACTTCTTTAGGAAAACGCGAGAACTGGTGCAGCCACAATGACCAGGGCCACGATCGAGGCCACTGCCAACTTAATTCTGCGGATACGCCGGGTGCGCACACCAGTCCAGTCATAGACCATATAAAAGATCCTCATGATCATCGGGCACAAGCGGGAATCGACTTCCGGCATTGTGCTCACGCCAAGTCACTTGTTGCAAGTGGGACCGCCTATCGCGCCGGTGGCTTGCCTGAACCTTTCGAAACAATCTGGAGCATCAATGCAAGTCCTCGACCCCGCAAATGAATTCGCACGTTCTCTCGCCAAGGTGCTTGTCATAGAGGGCGGCTATTCCAACAATCCGAAGGACCCGGGCGGCGCGACGATGAAGGGCGTCACGCAGCGGGTCGATGATGAGTATCGCCGCTCGCATGGCCTGTCCCTCATGCGGGTAAGAAATATCAGCAACTCCGAGCTGGAGGCCACCGCAAGAAATACTGGGACGAAATCAAGGGCGACAAGCTGGCGCCCGGCGTCTCCTGTGTCGTCTTTGACGGTTCGGTGAACTCCGGCGTTGCGCTATCCGTAAAGTGGCTGCAGCGCGCGCTTCAGGCGATGGGACTGTATCAAGGTCTCATAGACGGCATTCTCGGGCAGGGGACGCTTCTCGCTCTCGGGGGCGTCAACGACAATGACAGCCTGATCGTCCGCATCCTTGACCGCCGTATGGCCTTCCTCAAGGCGCTGAAGACATGGAAGACGTTCGGCAAGGGCTGGACGGCCCGCGTCAACAGCGTGCGCGCTGTCGGTCAGGCATGGGCAACCGGTTCTGTCGGTCCAGAGATCGAGTACGTCCCGGGCGGCGAGGCCAAGGCGCTGATCTCCGATGCCAAGCCCGCCCCGGTGCTGGCCGTTGCCGACGCGACGACGGGTGGCGGCATTGGCTCCGGCACGCTGGCCGGCACGCTGCAGCAAGCTCAGGATCAGTTGACGCCGCTCAGCACCAGCAGCGAATTCATCGGCAAGCTTGTCGCCGGGCTGATCATCGCCGGCGCCGTGCTGACGCTCGGCGGCCTTGCCTATCGCTGGTATGCGAAGCGCAAGAGGGACGAGCTGCAGGATGCTCTCGATCTGAAGGTGGCGGTCAATGCTCAAGCTGCTGCCTGAATGGCTCAAGATTGGAGCGGGAGCGGCATTAGGCGCTCTCGTCGCCATTTACCCTGCAATCCTCGTCGGGCGCTCTGAAGGCCGCCAGCAGGCCGCAACCGTCGCCCTGGAAGCCGCGATCAAACGCTTTGCCGAAAAAGGAAAGATCAATGGTCAAGTCTCTTCTCTTGATGCTGCCGCTTTGTGCAATGATTTCGGGCTGCCAGACAGCGACAAAGTCGATTGCATGCGCCGGGTTCGAGAAGCTTCAGCCAAGCCTTGAGACTTCTGTGACGATCCTGAAAACGGATAGGCCATTCGCAAACCAAGTCGCATCACATAACCGCTTCGGCAGATCACAGGGCTGCTGATAATCGCATTCGCATTGAAGGGCAGGGCGCGCAGGAATGAACGGAGACACCATGCACATCGACGTCGAGAAGCCGAAGATCAACCCGGCGCATTTCATCGCCATCATCGGCGCAGCTCTTGTCAACGCGTTCATCATCGGCGGGGTATGGGTCAGCCTCAATCGAGATATCGCCGATATCCAGAACGCTCAGGAACGGACACAGAAGGTTCTCGACGACACGCAGCAGCAGGTATCGCAAATACCACCGCTTTCATTTCAGGTGACAAGAGCGCTTGAGGCGACGGCGGAAAACAAGAACGGCATAGAAGCGGCAAACTCCCGCGTTGATCGCGTCGTGGAATCCCTTGGGGGAAGCTCGACATCGCGATAGAGAGCATCAACAAGGTCGCAACCCGCGTCGAGGTGCTGAGCAGCAAGCTTGATGATGCGTAGGGAAGGGCGAACAAGACCTTGTGGCGAACGCCGATCGTCCGGCCTTAATACGACGAAGGGGCTCGTCCAAAAGGTTCAAAAATGGCGAGCCCCTTGTCTAAATGGCGACCGCGGATATTGGGTAACGCGGCCACGGCTGTGCTTGGGGGCTACAGCGCTTTAAAATAAAGCTCCTGGAAGCCGGCTGGTCAATAATCAATAAGGGTTAGGATCCAAGCGCTCGCCCTACGGAAAAGCGAGCCCTTGCCGCGCCTCATGGGTCCCCTAGGCACTCGGCGCGGGATTGACCACGCGGCACCAGGATGAGAGCTGTCAATCCGACATCACTGGCGACTGAGGTAAGGAAGGCAACCACGCGGCCGTTATAGAAACGCTCGGGATAGACGACCGTTCCCGCCCGGTACCGTACGGACGAAAAGGACCCCGCCGGTGGTTGCGGGGTCAGGTCGCCAGAACTGCTGCTGGCTGGATGCGCTGCTAGGAGAGGCAATATGCGCAATCCACCCAATCAACAAGCCGAGCAGGCGCTAGGTTCCAGTTCTGTCAAGGACACGAGCTGTCTAAGGAGGTACCAAGGGACCCGCCCAAAAGGGTCGGAGATGGCGAGCCCTTGGTCTTATGGCGACCTCGGGATAGTGGGAACCGTGGCCGCCATGCGCTGTGCTTTGGGGGGCTCCAGCGCCTAAAACTAAAGCGCCAGGGAGCCTGCTCGTCAATAGTCAATTAGGGTTAAGCCAGTCGTTATCTGCGGATCGAAGGGCCCGCTCCTACGGAAAAGCGAGCCCTTGCCGCGCCTCATAGGTCCCCTAGCCATTCAGCGCGGAATTGACCACGCGGCACCCGGATAGGGGTGTTATCCGGTTGAACAGGAGGAACTGCCACGCGGCCCAAGCGTCCCAGGGGGTACGGCTAGGGCTCGTCCTAAGTGTCAAAGAAGGAAGAGCCCTGTCGCAGAGCACGGCCTCGACCAATTTGGGGCTTGTTTCGGCCGCCGTGCTTTCCAGCATGCCATCCTGGGCAAAGGCGCTCAAGGACTTAAGGTCTGATGCCCGCTAGACAATCATGGGAAAATGCCGAACATCGCCGACAATTATTCTCGGCGTTAGTCGAAGCGACTCGCATTTGCCTCGGCTGCCGTTTCCCCGATCGAAATGGCCCTGATAAACGGCACTAGCTGCCACAGCGCTGAAAGTCCGACGAGGATATAGACGATGGTCGATACGGCGCTGTCGCGTCCGCCGAAGAGGGAGGCAACTAAGTCAACGTTGGCGATGCCGACAAGCAGCCAGTTGATGCCGCCAATAATAACCAGCAGTAGCGTGATCAGGTTCAGTGCTCGCATTTATTTTGTCCTCCAACTTGGGTGACCGCGCGGTACCAGGACGATGGGTCAAATATCGCTGGCGTTTAACAGGAGGGCTGCCGCGCGGTCATATCGATAACCAATCGACGCCAGCGAACGTTCCGGTCCGCTAGCGTACGGACAAAAGAGACCCCGCCGAAGCGGGGCAATTAAGGGACACGGAAACCGCGCGGGCCTGGATGAAAGCCCATCATCACAGGCTGAGGTAAGGAAGCCTACCGCGCGGCCCACCTATTAACGATCGGCATTAGTGAGTGTTCCCGTTCGATACCGTACGGACAAAAAGGACCCCGCAGGTGGGGGCGGGGTAAGGTGGCCAGCATTCGCCGGCTGGATGCGCTGGCGGGGTAATGCCTGGCGCATTCCGCCTCATCAACGAGCCGAACGGCTGTTCGTTTCGGTCCGTTAACATACCCCCAAAAAAAGCCCTGCCGAAGCAGGGCTAGTTTTCATCAGCATTCAGGGATCGCGTAACCGATCCCGATGCAGAAAACGAATAAGGAAGCCGCATCGTTCCGGTCCGCTCATTGATGATTCCGCCGGTTCGTCTGCGCGAGGCCTTTCTGCTGTGTCTGGAACACCAAACGGCCGGCTATGGCCGCTGCTGGAAAGCCACGATCAATATCGCATCCATAGGCCAGCTTCTCTGGCGGCGGCAATAAAAGCGGCTCGTGCTGCCTCGTGAGTCATCCGACTGTCGAGCGCCGCCAGACAAACTTCTTGTGCACGAAAGAAAGCCGGACCGGACGTCGTCGGCCACCGGGTTGTCAGCAATGTCAAGGCTGCCCGTGTTCCTGTGATGACGTAGGATTGACCGCCCGGGCGCAATTGCAATTCAATAGTCGTGGCCCAGGTCTCGTCGTTCATAACCGCTCCTCGTGAAATGGTGAGCAGTAACGACGGCGTCGTGGGTAAGTTCCGAACCTCGGCCGAAGCGGGTTCGTCAGTTAGCTTTTGACTTATCAGTAAGAGAAGAAGGGTAACCAGAGGCGGGTGGCGCGCAAACCTCATCGAGTCTTGCGCCGATCTCCTCTGGCGCCTTGACGCCCGTACTTACGAGGGCGACGGCCGCCTGGAGCGCTTCCCAGCCTCGTTCGCTTTGGAGATTGACACGGTTTCTCTCCGACCAGCGGCTCAATGCCATGGCGACAAGCTCAATCTCATCGTCTGTATAGGAAAGTAGTTCGAAAAGAGACATGACGGCTCTCCTCCCTGTTGGGGCAAGAGCAGATTGTCTCTCAAGCGGCAGGAACCCGTTGGCATACGTCAGCCGATGAAGAATATTACGCTCGAAAGCGGCTCGCGGCAAAAGAATTCGCCCGTCGGTCTGCTAACGTACGGGCGGCCCGATAATACGGAACACCGGTTCGTCCTCGGAGTTATCGCGCCATGAACAAGATGATTTCGGAGGATGATATCTCAACGGCTGCCGCGGAAGCAAAGATCGCATCCGAACTTGTATATGTTCCAGGACTTCAAACCGGAATCACGCGCAAGCAAGGAAAAAGGGGCTTCGTCTACCATATGCCCGACGGGCGGCGGATTACAGACGCCGCCGAAATCAGGCGTTTGAACGCATTGGCAATTCCGCCAGCTTACACTGATGTCGTCATCTCCACGAACCCGTACTCTCACCTCCAGGCAATCGGCACTGACGACCGCGGGCGGCGGCAATACCGCTACCATGCCGACTGGCACGATGAGCGGGGGCGCGCCAAATTCGAGCGCCTCGCCGACTTTGCTGACCGCCTCCCGGAACTACGGGAGAAGGTGGACATGGACCTCGGTTCACGCGGCCTCAACATGGACAAGGCCCTCGCGACGGTCGTGTGGATGCTCGACAACCTCTATATTCGAATTGGAAACACCGCTTACGCGGAAGCAAACAAGTCATACGGCCTGACGACCTTGCGAACCCGCCACGTTAAGGTCGAGGGCGGAAGAGTGGCGCCCATCGCAAAGGAGAGATATGGGCTAAGAGCTCGGGCGGCACATCAAGACCCTCATCGCCGTTCGACCACGGCGTGGCTGAGATGGATGGTATGCCAGTATATGATGAGCGCTGTGAACAGGTTCAGCCCGGCGATCCGGTGCCGGAGGTAGGATGCGAGTTAGGGAGTAACTGGCTCGGTCTGATCTTGTCGGCAGCCATTGTGGCGGTACACCGAAATAGATCGGGCCAATTTGCGACGCCGCCGACCAGGCCGTGCAAATCCTTTGGAGTTGCTGCGGGATTGAACACGTAGAGCCGTTTCGATGGCAAATCTCGAATACGCCGGCTCGGGAAAGAGAATGAGCAACCCGCATGGATGGCCGAGACCATCTGCCCTAAAGGGCCTTCCGTCCGCCTGTCGCGATCCCTCTCGATCAGCACCGCTTTGAAGACATCACTGCCGATGAAGCGGTTGAGCCGGGACTTTAGCCAGTATTCGGCTCCGGCGACCGGACGGGCGCGACGCCGCAGCCTTGGCGGCATACGTTCAACCTCGGAGCTCTGAAGCGCAAGGCGCAACGGGTCGACAGTTTGATGATGTTCAAATCGAAAAAGCGATGTTGTTTGGCACTTAAACGTGAGAATGCGGCCGTTTCTTTTTTAGTTGGCAGTTTATTTGAGATTCCGTGAGCCGAGAATCTCAGATTAAGGGCAACTGCGAAGCCGTCCGCGACTGACGCGCGCAGTCCACCATCTCTTCTATAGCGTTGCTGAAGCGGGTTTTGTTCTCACCCATCATATGGCCACGCAGCATGTAAAGCATCTCCGGTCCGGCACGCTGGACTATGGCCACGCCAGCTAAAAGAGCCGGCCGCAAGTGCAGTGGCAAGATTGGACTTGCTGGGGTCGGAAGTTCGCTAGTTTCCATCTTTAGGACGTCATCGAGATCGGGAATGATTACGCCGAGCACTCTATAGCGTGATGGTTCGTAATGATCAGGGAAAGACGTTGGAATACGCCGCATCAGCAGCAGGCGGGCAATCTCACTTGGCGACACCCAGTTTTGGATACCATGCTCGGCCTCGTCGTCGAGTATCCGCTCTCCTATCAGCGCGGCACGGTGATAGCGACTGAAGGGAGAAGGGCGGTTATGCGCACCAATGCTTTGAAGGAGATTCCCGCAAAGCTGGCAGGTGATCCGCCAGCCGAGAAATTGGCTGCGAAGAACGATGTGCGACCCGTGGACAGTCCGACGACAGCCGCAACATAATTGCCGAGGCTCGCCGGCAATTAGCCGCCTTGACGATTGCGGAATATTCGAGAAAGTCATGCCGCGGGCCGTGGCGGGATCGATCGAGAACATTTGGGCTATTCGGACGATCTGAACTTCGGTGAGATCTAAATCGGCCGTGCGCAATGACCGCACCTCGGGGAGGCAATGCCGAAGCATGGCCAACGGAGGGATGGCGTAGAAAGTGGCATGCCGAATGATCCATGAGGACAGAAGTTCATCGGGGCAGGGAGCCAGCCTTACCGGCAATTGCCGGGCGGATATCCCCATCTCAGGCAAATGCTGCTTCGGCGTCAAATTCCGGCTCCCACTTCTCAATGGCTTCATCGGTAATTCGCTCTGTTCCGGTTTCGATTGCCTCGATGGCCAGGGAGTTGATCATGTGGAAGATGTTGGCAGTGATACCCTCGGTAATCTGCAGTATCCGTCGCAATGATTTTGCAGTTAAAACGGATGGGTGACGCAGTGGTGTGTTACGCAGTATCAAGGCGACTAAGATTTCGAACTGCTCGTTTGCAGCCCAACGGCTCAACGTGAACTGTTCGAAGCGGCGCGCCAATTGCACATCGCCACCGATGGCCTCACGAGCGTCATTGACCCCGAAGCAGACGAGCGAGATCTGAAGGCGGTTGCTCAGAAAGCGCAATGTATTGAGGACGATGCGTTGCTCGCGATATGTTCCAGCGAGAATGTTATGCACCTCGTCGATCACCAGCACTTGCACGCCGATCGCTTCCATAATGCGCAACGAAGCTTGCTCCATTTGTGCGATATCGGCGCGCGGCCGCTGTGGTGCGCCGAGGAGGGTCAGAAGTTCAGCATAAAATCGCCTCTCTCCAGGCCGACTGGTCATCTCCATTGCGAGAACCGGCGTCTTCAGCCTGCCGGTGAGCGAATTGAAGCTTGGCGGATGCTGGTCACGGAAACGCTTCATGATCATTGTTTTGCCCATTCCGCTGTCGCCGTATATGGCGATCGAAGGCATTCGCGTCCCGCGTGGATGATCGACCAAGAAGTTGAGGCGATCGAGTACCTGCTTGGCACGCGGATAAACGAGCCAGCGACGTGATCTTATCGCGCGGATGCGCTGTTTGTCCGATTCACCGAGCAGCTCCGCCGCGGTTACAGTCAGGTGGGAGATTTCTGCGTTCATGCCAGCTCACTCTATGTCCTCGTCGAAAGGCACAGGTTTGCTGGAATCGATCCCCCGAAGCGAGCCCCACCCGCTGTCATCCCCTTTCGTTTTTGTGCTGGCAGTGCGACCTCGTCGTGCAGTCGCGGTGGCCTTCACCGCTTCATCCACCAGTTTGCGCTGCTCAATGGCTGTGCCAACGATAGTGCGGGTGTTGACCTCTCGTCGCCCTTTCGCCAGCAGCGTACGCCTTGCAGCCAATGCTTCGTGCAGCGTTACCGAGGCCAAGGTGAGATCGGCGTAGCGAGCTTCCACAAAGTTGCCCGATGGTCGTCGCACGAAGACACGAGACATATCCCTTGGGTCGTATTTGACGAGCAGCCGGCGATTTGCAATCCCGACGTCGGCACTCAGGGCTGCCGACCAATAGCGCAGTCCAAAGAGATGGATCCCGGTTGGCTGCAATGTACGCTCCTGCTCGGGCAGGAATGTCAGCCAAAATCGCATGCGATCTTGCGGCAATCGGAGTGGAATTTCACCCTCGTGCTCGAGCCAGACGGCGATTGGCGGGCGGCCCAAAGTGCGGTGGATCGACTGATGGTAGGTACCGACAATGTCGAGGGCGATGTAGCGCTCAAGTTCGCGCAAAGTTAGTGCCGAATGCCGCTTCGAATCGTATTCGCCAAGCTCCTGCGCATTGCTGAAGGTCGTGCCGGGTAGTAAGTGGAGCTTACCCATCTGGGTGCCGATCAACCGTTCGATATGGCCGCCGAAGCGTGGTTCGCCCGGTGGTCGCCAGTCGATCGCGATGCTGGCATCCTCGCACCCTCTCTTGAAAGCGCGACTCCTGAAGTCGCTGCCGTTATCGACATGCAATGTCTCAGGGAGACCGGCGACCGGCCACGGTTCGACGATCTCGCGCTCCCGCAACCAAGGCGATTTGTCAAAGACGGAGTGTAGTAAGCACAAACTGATCGAGAGGCGGGAAGGGGGTTCCATCGTGAGGTAAAACCCTGCCACCATCCGACTGCAGACGTCCATCGCCAGAGTTAGCCAAGGCCTTCCGATCGGCAGACGCGTTTCCTCGTCTACGACAAAGATATCTGCTTTGGTATGATCGACCTGGACGATCTGGAGTGGACGCGAGGCGGCGAGCACTCCTGGAACAGCCGTTGTCCGCTTCACGATTTCGGTTTCGCCCCGTCGTTTGGCGCGCTTCTGCAGTTCGATGTCC
>NZ_JBNDHT010000139.1:0-18390 GCF_056755115.1 Rhizobium sp. SVR5-2C
CTGACGAAGGAAGAAGGCGGCCGTCATACGCCGTTCTTCACCAACTACCGTCCGCAGTTCTACTTCCGCACGACTGATGTGACCGGCATCGTCACGCTGCCGGAAGGCACGGAAATGGTCATGCCGGGCGACAACGTCACGGTTGACGTCGAACTGATCGTTCCGATCGCCATGGAAGAAAAGCTGCGCTTCGCCATCCGCGAAGGCGGCCGCACCGTCGGCGCCGGCATCGTCGCAAGCATCGTCGAGTAATCTTCGACTTATCGTGAATTCAAGAAGCCCCGCTGGAAACAGCGGGGCTTCTCTCGTTCTGGGGCAGGGGCCGCCGGGATTGCGCGGGGGTCTCCTCCATGACCTTGCGCTGCCCCTCAAAGACATTATTTTTGCTCCGAACTCATGCAGCGGAGGAGATTTCATGAAGAAGCGTATTCTTTTTACCGGCGGCTCTGGCAAGGCCGGCCGGCATGTCGTGCCGTGGCTCATCAACGCCGGCTATGACGTGCACAATGTCGATCTTGTTCCGCTCGACAGCCCCGGTGTCACCAACCTGATCGCCGATATCACCGATAGCGGTCAGGTCTTCAACGTATTGTCGATGCATCGCGATTTTCCCGATCTCGACACGGGAGAGGGCGTCAAGGGCTTCGACGCCGTCGTGCATTTTGCCGCCATCCCGCGCATTCTCATCAAGCCGGACAACGAGACCTTCCGCATCAACACGATGGGCACCTACAATGTCATCGAGGCTGCGGTGAAACTCGGCGTGCGGAAAATCATCCTTGCGTCGAGCGAGACGACCTACGGCGTCTGCTTCGCGGAGGGACAGAAGGATTTTCATCAGTTTCCGCTGGAAGAGGACTACGACGTCGATCCTATGGACAGCTATGGCCTGTCGAAGGTGCTGAACGAGAAGACGGCACGCGCCTTTGCCGAGCGTTCCGGTGCCGATATCTATGCGCTGCGCATAGGTAATGTCATCGAACCGCATGAATATGAGAAATTTCGCGGCTTTGTTGCCAATCCCGAGACGCGCAGGCGCAACGCCTGGAACTATGTCGATGCCCGCGATCTGGCGCAGATTGTCCATCTGTGCATCGGGAAGGACGGACTGGGCTTCCAGGTATTCAATGCCGTGAATGACACCGTGACGGCCAACATGCCGTCGAAGGAACTCGCCAGGCGCTTTTTCCCGAATGTGCCCTTTACCCGCGAGATCGGGGAATACGAGGGCTTGCTCTCGAACCGCAAGATCCGCGAAGTCCTCGGCTTCAAGGAAGAGCATGACTGGCGCAAGTACGTGAAGATCTGATCGCAGGGCCATCCGGTGACGCGGGATTGGAAAAATAGAAAAACGCACTTGCCAATCCCGCACTCCCGCCTTAAAGGAGCGCCATGCTTGCACGAAGCGCTTCGGCCGCAAGGTCAAAGGGCTGAATGTAAAGCGTAAAGGGGTATAGCTCAGCTGGTAGAGCGGCGGTCTCCAAAACCGCAGGTCGGGGGTTCGAGCCCCTCTGCCCCTGCCATCTTCTTCGAACGGAAAAGCGCGGACGTTCTCGCAGCGTTCCGGCGGAGAGGGCATATGGCAAATTTCGCTAAACTTCGCATTCCCTCTTGTGAAATTGGGAATTGATGTTTATGTAGGTTCAACAGACACGCGGTGCGTGGGGCTGAGACGTTCAGCTTTACGCGCCGTAATTGCGTGGGCAGTCGATGGCATCCAAATCCAATCCGTTTGCGTTCCTGCAGCAGGTTCGCGCCGAAACGTCCAAAGTTACCTGGCCGTCTCGCCGTGAAACCATGATCTCGACGATCATGGTGCTGGTCATGGTGGTTTTCGCCGCGCTGTTTTTCTTTGCTGCTGACCAGCTGATTGGCTGGGCCCTGAGCTTCGTGCTCAACACCAGCAACTGATCGGGTGGAGATATTAGATGGCGGCACGTTGGTACATCGTCCACGCGTATTCGAATTTTGAAAAGAAGGTCGCAGAAGACATCGAGAACAAGGCTCGTCAGAAGGGTCTCGAGCATCTTTTCGAGAAGATCCTTGTGCCGACCGAAAAGGTGGTTGAAGTGCGCCGTGGCCGCAAGGTCGACAGCGAGCGCAAGTTCTTCCCGGGTTACGTCATGGTTCGTGCGAACCTGACGGACGAAGCCTACCACCTGATCAAGAACACGCCGAAGGTCACAGGCTTCCTCGGCTCCGACAACAAGCCGGTTCCGATTCCGGACTCCGAGGCCGAGCGCATTCTCGGCCAGGTCCAGGAAGGTGTCGAGCGGCCGAAGGCTTCCGTTACCTTCGAGATCGGTGAGCAGGTCCGCGTTTCCGACGGTCCGTTCGCATCGTTCAACGGCACGGTTCAGGACGTGGATGAGGAGCGTTCGCGCCTGAAGGTGGAAGTCTCGATCTTCGGCCGCGCGACCCCGGTCGAACTGGAATACGGTCAGGTCGAAAAGGTCTGATTTTAGCAATCGGACGTCGGTCATTCCTGATTGACGTCTGCGGTGAAAGCCGCAAGCCGCGTGGAAGGTGAGGGGTCTTAGCCGGGCTCTTAAAATCCGCACCACGCAACCGCAGCCGCCGGAGCAGTCCGGCATCCCTGGCCGGGCAACCGGTCATCAATGAAAGGCAGAGAGTTATGGCTAAGAAAGTTGCAGGCCAGCTCAAGCTTCAGGTCAAGGCAGGATCGGCAAACCCGTCCCCGCCGATCGGCCCGGCGCTTGGTCAGCGTGGCATTAACATCATGGAATTCTGCAAGGCGTTCAATGCCGCCACGCAGGAAATGGAAAAGGGTATGCCGATTCCGGTCGTCATCACCTATTACCAGGACAAGTCCTTTACCTTCGCGATGAAGCAGCCGCCTGTCAGCTACTTCCTCAAGAAGGAAGCGAAGATTCAGTCCGGTTCCAAGACGCCCGGCAAGGGCGCTACCGCCGGCAAGCTGACCAAGGCTCAGATCAAGTCGATCGCCGAAGCCAAGATGAAGGACCTGAACGCCGCGGATATCGAAGGCGCAATGGCCATGATCGAGGGCTCTGCCCGCGCCATGGGCCTGGAAGTGGTGGCGTAACATGGCAAAGCTCGCAAAGCGTATTCAGAAGATCCGCGAAGGCGTCGATCCGACCAAGCTGGTCGCGCTGACGGACGCCATCTCGATGGTCAAGGCCCGAGCGATCGCCAAGTTCGACGAGACCGTCGAAATCGCGATGAACCTCGGCGTCGATCCGCGTCATGCTGACCAGATGGTCCGTGGCGTCGTCAATCTGCCGAACGGCACGGGCCGCGACGTTCGCGTCGCCGTTTTCGCCCGTGGCGCCAAGGCCGACGAAGCCAAGGCAGCCGGTGCCGACATTGTCGGCGCGGAAGACCTGGTTGAAATCGTTCAGGGTGGCAAGATCGATTTCGATCGCGTCATCGCGACCCCGGACATGATGCCGCTCGTCGGCCGTCTCGGTAAGGTGCTCGGCCCGCGCGGCATGATGCCGAACCCGAAGGTCGGAACGGTCACCATGGACGTTACTGGCGCGATCAAGGCCTCCAAGGGCGGCGCCGTCGAGTTTCGCGTCGAGAAGGCTGGTATCGTTCATGCCGGTATCGGCAAGGCGTCCTTCGATGCAAAGGCTCTGGAAGAAAACATCCGTGCCTTCGCCGATGCCGTCATCAAGGCAAAGCCGGCTGGTGCAAAGGGCAACTACGTCAAGCGCGTGGCAATCTCTTCGACCATGGGCCCGGGCGTCAAGATCGACCCGTCGTCGGTCACGGCCGCTTAACAAGTTTCATCGGGCGTTTGCCCGGTAGCAAGAATTCCGGCCTCGCAAGGGGCCGGAATATTCCGGAGAAATCCGGAATCCTGTCCGAGATTGCAGGTGGTTTTCCCTTAATCACTTGGCCTGCATGAGACGGGTAAGACCCGAATTGCATGAAGTTCTGCTTCTAGGAATTTGGTTCGAGCCTTGGATGCCTTGTGCCTTCGGCCTTTCTTTGGCGCGAAGCGCGAGGGGACAGGATCCTCAAGCGCCGCTTGGGATCGCTTCTGATCCCGGGAGGCAAAAGGCAACCCGGTGGGGCCCGTCAAAAGGTCCTGCCAACTGGAGATAGGCAGTGGAAAGAGCGGAAAAACGCGAATTCGTCACGGAACTGAACGAAGTCTTCAAGGCTTCGGGCTCGGTTGTCGTGGCCCACTATGCTGGTGCTACAGTCGCGCAGATGAACGACTTCCGTTCGAAGATGCGCGCTGCTGGCGGCACCGTCAAAGTCGCGAAGAACCGCCTGGCCAAAATCGCCCTTCAGGGTACGGAAGCGGAAGGGATCTCTGGTCTCTTCACCGGTCAGACGCTCATTGCATACAGCAATGACCCGATCACCGCTCCGAAAGTCGTCGTGGATTTCGCCAAGACCAACGATAAGATCGTTGTCCTCGGTGGCGCCATGGGAACAACCACGCTCAACGCCGATGCAGTCAAGTCGCTTGCGACCCTGCCGTCGTTGGACGAACTGCGCGCGAAGCTGCTGGGCATGATCCAGACTCCGGCTACCCGTATCGCAGGCGTTGTTGCAGCACCGGCAAGCCAGCTTGCTCGCGTGTTTTCGGCTTACGCCAAGAAGGACGAAGCCGCATAAGGCGGTTTTTTGCTGTTTATAAACAACCGGTTCGAACCGAACAAAAGGAACTGATAAAATGGCTGATCTCGCAAAGATCGTAGACGACCTCTCCTCGCTGACCGTTCTGGAAGCTGCAGAACTGTCCAAGCTTCTCGAAGAAAAGTGGGGCGTTTCCGCTGCTGCTCCGGTCGCTGTTGCTGCCGTTGCTGGCGGTGCAGGCGCTGCTGCTGCTGCTGAAGAAGAAAAGACCGAGTTCGACGTCATCCTCACGGATGCCGGCGCCAACAAGATCAACGTCATCAAGGAAGTCCGCGCCATCACCGGCCTCGGCCTCAAGGAAGCCAAGGACCTCGTCGAAGGCGCTCCGAAGGCTGTCAAGGAAGCCGTTTCCAAGGCTGAAGCCGCTGACATCAAGAAGAAGCTTGAAGACGCAGGCGCAAAGGCCGACGTCAAGTAATCTTGAACTGCATCTGGGAGGCGGTATTTGCCGTCTCCCGTTTGCCGTTTTTATGAACGAATTACCCAAAAGCCGCGTGAAACCGGCTTTTGGGTAATGGGTTCTTCAAGAGCATGGTCTCGAACCGAAGCGCAAGGCAATCCGGCCGTGTGGCTTCGGGATGTGAGACGAGATTGAGATATCCATTGATTGACGGGATCGCCTGGCCAGCGGTTCCCGTCCGTTGCAGGCCCGGATGCAATTTTTGAAGGAGCGACGATGGCTCAGACCCTTTCGTTCAATGGTCGTAGGCGCGTACGCAAGTTTTTTGGTAAGATCCCCGAAGTCGCAGAAATGCCGAACCTCATCGAGGTTCAAAAGGCATCCTACGACCAATTCCTGATGGTAGAAGAGCCGAAGGGCGGCCGCCCTGACGAAGGCCTTCAGGCCGTCTTCAAGTCAGTTTTCCCGATCACGGACTTCTCTGGCGCTTCGATGCTGGAATTCGTGTCCTATGAATTCGAGCCGCCGAAGTTCGACGTCGACGAGTGCCGCCAGCGCGACCTGACCTACGCAGCGCCGCTGAAGGTTACCCTCCGTCTCATCGTGTTCGATATCGATGAGGATACCGGCGCGAAGTCGATCAAGGACATCAAGGAACAGTCGGTCTACATGGGCGACATGCCGCTCATGACGAACAACGGTACGTTCATCGTGAACGGCACCGAACGCGTTATCGTGTCCCAGATGCACCGTTCGCCGGGCGTCTTCTTCGACCACGACAAGGGCAAGAGCCATTCTTCCGGCAAGCTGCTCTTCGCTGCCCGCGTGATCCCGTACCGCGGTTCCTGGCTCGACATCGAGTTCGACGCCAAGGACATCGTCTATGCCCGTATCGACCGCCGCCGCAAGATTCCGGTGAGCTCGCTGCTGATGGCCCTCGGCATGGACGGCGAGGAAATCCTCGACACGTTCTATACGAAGTCGCTCTACAAGCGCGACGGCCAGGGCTGGCGTATTCCCTTCAAGCCGGAAACGCTGAAGGGTGCCAAGGCGATCACCGAGATGGTCGACGCCGACACCGGCGAAGTCGTTGTCGAAGCCGGCAAGAAGCTGACGCCGCGTCTGCTCCGCCAGCTCTCCGACAAGGGCCTCAAGGCTCTGAAGGCGACGGACGACGATCTGTATGGCAACTATCTTGCCGAAGACATCGTCAACTACTCGACGGGTGAGATCTATCTGGAAGCCGGCGACGAGATCGACGAGAAGACCCTACCGGTCATTCTCTCCAACGGTTTCGACGAGATCCCGGTTCTCGGCATCGACCACATCAATGTCGGCGCCTACATCCGCAACACGCTCACGGCAGACAAGAACGAGAACCGTCAGGACGCTCTGTTCGACATCTACCGCGTCATGCGTCCGGGTGAACCGCCGACAATCGACTCGGCGGAAGCCATGTTCAACTCGCTGTTCTTCGATGCGGAGCGGTACGACCTCTCTGCCGTTGGCCGCGTGAAGATGAACATGCGTCTCGACCTCGACGTTGAAGACACCGTTCGCGTTCTGCGCAAGGACGACATCCTGGCCGTGGTCAAGATGCTCGTCGAGCTGCGCGACGGCAAGGGCGAAATCGACGACATCGACAACCTCGGCAACCGTCGTGTTCGCTCTGTCGGCGAATTGATGGAAAACCAGTACCGTCTCGGCCTGCTCCGCATGGAGCGTGCGATCAAGGAACGTATGTCCTCGATCGAAATCGACACGGTCATGCCGCAGGACCTGATCAACGCGAAGCCGGCAGCTGCCGCCGTCCGTGAATTCTTCGGCTCCTCGCAGCTGTCGCAGTTCATGGACCAGGTGAATCCGCTTTCGGAAATCACCCACAAGCGTCGTCTATCGGCTCTTGGCCCGGGTGGTCTGACCCGCGAGCGCGCAGGCTTCGAAGTCCGCGACGTTCACCCGACCCACTACGGCCGCATTTGCCCGATCGAAACGCCTGAGGGACCGAACATCGGTCTGATCAACTCGCTTGCGACCTTCGCCCGCGTCAACAAGTACGGTTTCATCGAAAGCCCGTACCGCCGCATCGTTGATGGCAAGGTGACGAACGACGTGCTTTACCTCTCCGCCATGGAAGAGGCGAAGTACTACGTCGCGCAGGCGAACGCCGAGCTTGGCGCCGACGGTTCCTTCACCGACGAATTCGTCGTTTGCCGTCATGCGGGCGAAGTTATGCTCGCTCCGCGCGACAGCATGAACCTGATGGACGTTTCGCCGAAGCAGGTTGTTTCGGTTGCTGCCGCTCTCATCCCGTTCCTGGAAAACGACGACGCCAACCGCGCTCTCATGGGCTCGAACATGCAGCGTCAGGCCGTTCCGCTGCTGCGTGCTGAAGCTCCGTTCGTCGGCACCGGTATGGAGCCGGTCGTTGCCCGCGACTCCGGCGCTGCTATCGGCGCCCGCCGTGGCGGCGTGGTCGACCAGGTCGACGCGACGCGTATCGTTATCCGCGCGACTGAGGACCTCGAAGCCGGCAAGTCCGGCGTCGATATCTACCGCCTGCAGAAGTTCCAGCGTTCGAACCAGAACACCTGCGTCAACCAGCGCCCGCTGGTCACCGTCGGTGACGTTGTCAACCGCGGCGACATCCTCGCCGACGGTCCGTCGACGGACCTGGGCGATCTCGCTCTCGGCCGCAACGCGCTCGTCGCGTTCATGCCGTGGAACGGTTACAACTACGAAGACTCGATCCTGCTCTCCGAGCGTATCGTTGCCGACGACGTGTTCACCTCTATCCACATCGAAGAATTCGAAGTGATGGCGCGTGATACCAAGCTTGGTCCGGAAGAAATCACGCGCGACATTCCGAACGTTTCGGAAGAAGCGCTGAAGAACCTCGACGAAGCCGGCATCGTTTACATCGGCGCCGAAGTTCAGCCGGGCGATATCCTCGTCGGCAAGATCACGCCGAAGGGCGAAAGCCCGATGACGCCGGAAGAAAAGCTTCTGCGCGCCATCTTTGGTGAAAAGGCTTCCGACGTCCGCGATACGTCCATGCGTATGCCGCCCGGCACCTACGGCACGATCGTCGAAGTGCGCGTCTTCAACCGCCACGGCGTTGAAAAGGACGAGCGTGCGATGGCGATCGAGCGCGAAGAAATCGAGCGTCTCGCAAAGGACCGCGACGACGAGCAGGCGATCCTCGACCGTAACGTCTACGGCCGTCTGGTCGACATGCTGCGCGGCCAGGTCGCGATCGCCGGTCCGAAGGGCTTCAAGAAGGGCACCGAACTTTCGAACGCCGTCGTTTCCGAATATCCCCGCTCGCAGTGGTGGATGTTCGCGGTCGAGGACGAGAAGGTCCAGAGCGAGCTCGAAGCTCTCCGTGGCCAGTACGACGAATCCAAGTCGCGCCTTGAACAGCGCTTCATGGACAAGGTCGAGAAGGTCCAGCGCGGCGACGAAATGCCTCCGGGCGTCATGAAGATGGTGAAGGTCTTCGTTGCTGTTAAGCGCAAGATCCAGCCAGGCGACAAGATGGCCGGCCGTCATGGTAACAAGGGTGTCGTGTCGCGCATCGTTCCGGTCGAAGACATGCCGTTCCTCGAAGACGGTACGCATGTCGACGTCGTTCTGAACCCGCTCGGCGTGCCTTCGCGCATGAACGTCGGCCAGATCCTCGAAACGCACCTCGGTTGGGCTTGCGCCGGCATGGGCAGGCAGATCGGCGAGATGATCGAAGCCTACAAGGCAAGCGGCAACATTGAACCGCTCCGCAAGACGATCGGCGACGTTGTCGGCGACGGTCCGAAGGCCGAACAGGTCCAGGACTTCGACGATGACTCGGTCCTGCGTCTTGCCGACCAGTGGAAGCGCGGCGTTTCGATCGCAACGCCGGTCTTCGACGGTGCGCATGAAGGCGACGTCAACGAGATGCTGCGTCTTGCAGGTCTCAAGGACTCCGGCCAGTCGACGCTTTACGATGGCCGTACGGGCGAGCAGTTCGACCGTCAGGTGACCGTGGGCTACATCTACATGCTGAAGCTCAACCACCTGGTCGACGACAAGATCCACGCCCGTTCGATCGGTCCGTACTCGCTAGTTACCCAGCAGCCGCTGGGCGGCAAGGCGCAGTTCGGCGGTCAGCGCTTCGGCGAAATGGAAGTCTGGGCTCTGGAAGCATACGGCGCAGCCTATACGCTACAGGAAATGCTGACGGTGAAGTCGGACGACGTTGCCGGCCGCACCAAGGTCTACGAAGCCATCGTTCGTGGCGACGATACGTTCGAAGCGGGTATTCCCGAAAGCTTCAATGTTCTCGTCAAGGAAATGCGCTCGCTCGGCCTCAGCGTCGAGCTGGAAAACTCGAAGGTCGAGGATTCCCAGCAGGCGAGCGCGCTGCCGGACGCAGCCGAGTAACCACTTGATAGGGTGTGCGCTGTAAGGCGGCGCACACCGTTCCCGCCGAGGCCCCGTAGTGTGTCGGCCGGGCAGGGACGTTTCTGCCGCATTTTGCGGTTATTGTCGTTTTACGCGTTGGCGCGGTTCCCGGGATTTGCCGCTGACCATCGCAAGCTAAGGGCGCTTCGCCCACAAAGGAGACAGGCATGAACCAAGAGGTCATGAATCTTTTCAATCCGCAGGTGCCTGCACAGAATTTCGACTCCATCCGGATTTCGATCGCCTCTCCGGAGAAGATTCTCTCCTGGTCTTACGGTGAGATCAAGAAGCCGGAAACCATCAACTACCGCACGTTCAAGCCGGAACGCGACGGCCTCTTCTGCGCGCGCATCTTCGGGCCAATCAAGGACTACGAGTGCCTGTGCGGCAAGTACAAGCGCATGAAGTACAAGGGCATCATCTGCGAAAAGTGCGGCGTCGAAGTCACGCTGTCGCGCGTTCGCCGCGAGCGCATGGGCCATATCGAGCTCGCCGCCCCGGTTGCCCACATCTGGTTCCTGAAGTCGCTGCCGAGCCGCATTTCCACTCTGCTCGACATGACGCTGAAGGATGTCGAGCGCGTTCTCTACTTCGAAAATTACATCGTCACGGAGCCCGGCCTCACCGCGCTCAAGGAGCATCAGCTCCTGAGCGAAGAAGAGTACATGATCGCCGTCGACGAATACGGCGAAGACCAGTTCACGGCCATGATCGGCGCTGAAGCCATCTACGAGATGCTGGCCTCGATGAACCTCGAGAAGATCGCTGGCGATCTGCGCTCCGAGCTTGCCGACACCACGTCGGACCTCAAGCAGAAGAAGCTGATGAAGCGCCTGAAGATCGTCGAGAACTTCATGGAGTCAGGCAACCGTCCGGAATGGATGATCATGAAGGTCGTTCCGGTGATCCCGCCGGATCTGCGTCCGCTGGTCCCGCTCGACGGCGGCCGCTTCGCGACGTCCGACCTCAACGATCTCTATCGCCGCGTCATCAACCGCAACAACCGTCTGAAGCGCCTGATCGAGCTTCGTGCGCCGGGCATCATCATCCGCAACGAAAAGCGCATGCTGCAGGAATCTGTAGACGCGCTGTTCGACAACGGCCGCCGCGGCCGCGTCATCACCGGCGCCAACAAGCGTCCGCTGAAGTCGCTGTCCGACATGCTGAAGGGCAAGCAGGGCCGCTTCCGCCAGAACCTGCTCGGCAAGCGCGTCGACTATTCCGGCCGTTCGGTCATCGTGACCGGTCCGGAGCTGAAGCTGCACCAGTGCGGCCTGCCGAAGAAGATGGCGCTCGAACTCTTCAAGCCGTTCATCTACGCCCGTCTCGACGCCAAGGGTTACTCCTCGACCGTCAAGCAGGCGAAGAAGCTCGTCGAGAAGGAAAAGCCGGAAGTCTGGGATATCCTCGACGAGGTCATCCGCGAGCATCCGGTTCTGCTCAACCGCGCACCGACGCTGCACCGCCTGGGCATCCAGGCCTTCGAACCGACCCTGGTCGAAGGCAAGGCGATCCAGCTGCACCCGCTCGTCTGCACGGCCTTCAACGCCGACTTCGACGGTGACCAGATGGCCGTTCACGTGCCGCTGTCGCTCGAAGCCCAGCTCGAAGCCCGCGTGCTGATGATGTCGACGAACAACATCCTGCACCCGGCAAACGGCGCACCGATCATCGTTCCGTCGCAGGACATGGTTCTCGGCCTGTACTACCTCTCGATCATGAATCAGAACGAGCCGGGCGAAGGCATGGCCTTCTCCGACCTCGGCGAACTGCATCATGCTCTCGAAAGCAAGGTCGTCACGCTGCACACCAAGATCCGCGGCCGCTTCAAGACGGTCGACGAGGATGGCAAGCCCGTCTCCAAGATCTACGAGACGACTCCTGGCCGCCTGCTGATCGGCGAACTGCTGCCGAAGAACCACAAGGTGCCGTTCGACATCTGCAACCAGGAAATGACCAAGAAGAACATCTCCAAGATGATCGACACGGTCTACCGTCATTGCGGTCAGAAGGACACGGTCATTTTCTGCGACCGCATCATGCAGCTCGGCTTTGCTCACGCGTGCCGCGCCGGCATTTCGTTCGGCAAGGACGACATGGTCATTCCGGAAACCAAGGCAAAGATCGTTGGCGACACCGAAAACCTGGTCAAGGAATACGAGCAGCAGTACAACGACGGTCTGATTACCCAGGGCGAAAAGTACAACAAGGTTGTCGACGCCTGGGGCAAGGCTACCGAGAAGGTCGCCGAAGACATGATGGCCCGCATTAAGGCCGTCGAGTTCGACCCGAACACCGGTCGCCAGAAGCCGATGAACGCCATCTACATGATGTCGCACTCGGGTGCCCGTGGTTCGCCGAACCAGATGCGCCAGCTGGGCGGCATGCGCGGCCTCATGGCCAAGCCGTCGGGCGAAATCATCGAAACGCCGATCACCTCGAACTTCAAGGAAGGCCTGACCGTCAACGAGTACTTCAACTCGACGCACGGCGCCCGTAAGGGGCTGGCAGACACCGCCTTGAAGACGGCAAACTCGGGCTACCTGACCCGCCGTCTTGTCGACGTCGCGCAGGACTGCATCGTCAACTCCGTTGATTGCGGCACCGACAAGGGCCTCACCATGACCGCCATCGTCGATGCCGGTCAGGTCGTTGCTTCGCTCGGCGCACGTATCCTCGGCCGTACGGCTCTCGATGATATCGATCATCCGGTCACCGGCGAGCGTATCGTCGATGCCGGCAAGATGATCCTCGAGCCCGATGTCGCCGAAATCGAAAAGGCCGGCATCCAGTCGATCCGTATCCGTTCGGCACTGACCTGCGAAATCCAGACGGGTGTCTGCGCCGTTTGCTACGGTCGCGACCTCGCGCGCGGTACGCCGGTCAACATGGGCGAAGCGGTCGGCGTCATCGCCGCTCAGTCGATCGGCGAGCCGGGCACGCAGCTTACCATGCGTACGTTCCACCTTGGTGGCACGGCAACCGTGGTCGACCAGTCGTTCCTGGAAGCCTCGTATGAGGGTACGGTTCAGCTCAAGAACCGCAACCTGCTGCGCAACTCGGAAGGCAGCCTCGTTGCGATGGGCCGCAACATGACCGTCCAGATCCTGGACGAGCGTGGTGTCGAGCGCTCCTCGCAGCGCATTGCCTATGGTTCGAAGTTGCACGTCGACGAAGGCGACAAGGTCAAGCGCGGTCAGCGTCTGGCAGAGTGGGACCCCTACACCCGTCCGATGATGACGGAAGTAGCCGGTACCGTTCAGTTCGAAGACGTTGTCGACGGCCTCTCTGTCCTCGAAGCGACCGACGAATCGACCGGTATCACCAAGCGTCAGGTTATCGACTGGCGTTCGACCCCGCGTGGTTCGGACCTCAAGCCGGCAATCGTCATCAAGGACGCCAGCGGCAATGTCATGAAGCTGTCACGCGGTGGTGACGCGCGCTTCCTGCTCTCGGTCGATGCGATCCTGTCGGTCGAGCCGGGCACGAAGGTGTCGCAGGGTGACGTGCTTGCACGTTCGCCGCTCGAAAGCGCCAAGACCAAGGACATCACCGGTGGTCTGCCGCGCGTTGCCGAACTGTTCGAAGCTCGTCGTCCGAAGGACCACGCCATCATCGCTGAGATCGATGGTACGATCCGCCTCGGCCGCGACTACAAGAACAAGCGTCGCGTCATCATCGAGCCGGCGGAAGACGGTGTCGAGCCTGTCGAGTACCTGATCCCGAAGGGCAAGCCGTTCCATCTGCAGGATGGCGACTATATCGAAAAGGGTGACTACATCCTCGACGGTAACCCGGCACCGCATGACATCCTGGCGATCAAGGGCGTGGAGGCTCTGGCTTCCTACCTCGTCAACGAAATCCAGGAAGTCTACCGCTTGCAGGGCGTTGTCATCAACGACAAGCACATCGAAGTGATTGTCCGTCAGATGCTGCAGAAGGTGGAAATCACCGATGCGGGCGACTCGACCTATATCGTCGGCGACAATGTCGACCGTATCGAACTCGAGGACGTCAACGACGCGCTGATCGAACAGGGCAAGAAGCCTGCCTACGGCGATCCGGTTCTCCTCGGCATCACCAAGGCGTCGCTGCAGACTCCGTCCTTCATCTCGGCGGCTTCCTTCCAGGAAACGACGAAGGTGCTGACGGAAGCTGCGATCGCCGGCAAGACCGACGGCCTGCAGGGTCTCAAGGAAAACGTCATCGTCGGCCGTCTCATCCCGGCTGGTACGGGCGGCACCATGACCCAGATCCGGCGTATCGCCACATCGCGCGACGAGCTGATCCTCGAAGAGCGCCGCAAGGGCACGGGTGCGGAGGCCGCAACGCCGATGCTTCAGGACATGGCCAGCGAAAACGCCCCGGCTGCCGAGTAACGGCAGCTTCGGCCAGCGAATTGAAAACCGCCCGGAGCGATCCGGGCGGTTTTTGTTTTTCGTCGTGATGGCCTGCAGTTTGCTCAGCCCTCGCGATTTTCCAGGGACAATCCGCGGTCTCTTTCGTGGGAGGGCTGGAGACTGGCCGGTCGTCCGGCTCCGTCATGCTTTCAATTGAATCGAATGATGGAGACTTCGCCTTCGAGGGCGCCCTGGTAGGCCGAGGCGTGCGGCTCCTCTTCCGGCACATCGGTCAGCAGGCCGATCTGGTCGAGGTCGGCTTCGATGAAGCCTTCTTCGGCGAGCGCGTTCAGCGCCTCGCGCACCGCGCTGTCATCGTCGGCCGCCCTCAACATGACGTGCAGGTCGACGCCCTCGCTGCCATCGGACTCGTATCCCTTGCCAATGATGATGAAGATCATCGGCTCGGCGGTGTTATTGTCGTTGTCGGGCTTCTCGATCATTCATCATCCTTTTGAACATTAACGATTCGAACACTCGAATCCGTTTACACGGGCGCGCAGCCTGCCAAGGCCGATTCCTTAGCCGCTTTTGCTGCAATGCCCAAGTTCAAGTTGGAGCGCAGCGTGCAATTCGTCTAAAAGCCTTCAAAGAGCGCAGGAAGCCCGGGTTTCAAGGCGATCCGCCGAAGATTATTTCTTAACCGGCCTTGACGAAGCTGTGGGAAACCAGTAGTACCCGCGCCATCGGAACCCATGTGAGGCATGGCTGTCTGGAGCGTCGCGCTCTGGAGTTTTCCTCAAACAAGGTTCGAAACGCACGTTGAAGATATGATGCCTGCACGCATGACGCATGTCTTTTTTGCGTCCTCTGCCTCCAGTGGTCCATCTGCGCAAGCGGATCGGGCCACATTTTGCGCATTGACGACAGCCGTGTGGTCTTGCCGGAGACGGCGTGAGTTGCGCCCGCAAGGGTTCGAAAGATAAACGTAAGGGATGGTTGAATGCCTACCGTAAACCAGCTGATCCGCAAGCCTCGCCAGGCGAACGTAAAGCGTAACAAGGTTCCTGCGCTGCAGGAGAACCCGCAGAAGCGCGGCGTTTGCACCCGCGTCTACACCACGACGCCGAAGAAGCCGAACTCGGCTCTGCGTAAGGTTGCCAAGATCCGCCTCACCAACGGCTTTGAAGTCATTGGTTACATCCCCGGCGAAGGTCACAACCTTCAGGAACACTCTGTCGTCATGATCCGTGGCGGCCGCGTCAAGGACCTTCCGGGTGTTCGTTACCACATCATCCGCGGCGTTCTCGATACTCAGGGTGTCAAGAACCGCAAGCAGCGCCGTTCGAAGTACGGTGCGAAGCGTCCGAAGTAATTCGGTTTTGGTTTTCCGGCGCTGCGCGAGGTTCTCCGCGTGATAAAGCGCCTTAACAGTTAAAGAGACGAGAAGTATGTCCAGACGTCACAGAGCAGAAAAGCGCGAGATCAACCCGGACCCGAAGTTCGGCGACCTGGTTGTCACGAAGTTCATGAATGCCATCATGCTCGATGGCAAGAAGTCCGTCGCCGAAAACATCGTCTACGGTGCGTTCGACTCCGTACAGGGCAAGTCCAAGCAGGAGCCGCTCGCGGTTTTCCATGCTGCGCTCGACAACATTGCCCCGCACGTTGAAGTCCGCTCGCGCCGCGTCGGTGGCGCGACCTACCAGGTTCCTGTCGATGTTCGTCCGGAGCGCCGTCAGGCTCTTGCCATTCGCTGGCTCATCGCTGCTGCCCGCAAGCGCAACGAAACGACCATGGTTGACCGCCTTTCCGGCGAGCTTCTCGATGCATCCAACAACCGCGGCAGTGCCGTGAAGAAGCGCGAAGACACGCACAAGATGGCTGATGCCAACCGTGCGTTCTCGCACTATCGCTGGTAATCCCGAACGGGTATCGAAAGGCAGTCCACAATGGCTCGCGAATATAAAATCGAAGACTACCGAAATTTCGGTATCATGGCGCACATTGACGCCGGCAAGACCACGACCACCGAGCGTATTCTCTATTACACCGGCAAGTCGCACAAGATCGGTGAAGTTCACGATGGCGCAGCCACCATGGACTGGATGGAGCAGGAGCAGGAGCGTGGCATCACGATCACCTCCGCTGCGACCACGACCTTCTGGAAGGGCCGTGACGGCAAGATGCGCCGCTTCAACATCATCGACACCCCCGGCCACGTCGACTTCACCATCGAAGTCGAGCGTTCGCTGCGCGTTCTCGACGGTGCTATTGCTCTTCTTGACGCCAACGCCGGTGTTGAGCCGCAGACGGAAACCGTCTGGCGTCAGGCTGAGAAGTACAATGTTCCGCGCATGATCTTCTGCAACAAGATGGACAAGACCGGTGCGGACTTCTACCGCTCCGTCGAGATGATCAAGACTCGTCTCGGCGCAACGGCTGTCGTCATGCAGCTGCCGATCGGCGCAGAAAGCGACTTCAAGGGCGTTGTCGACCTGGTCGAGATGAACGCTCTCGTGTGGCGCGACGAGTCGCTTGGCGCACAGTGGGACGTGGTTGAAATTCCGGAAGACCTTAAGGCCAAGGCTGAAGAATATCGCGAAAAGCTGATCGAGACCGTTGTCGAGATCGACGAAGCCGCGATGGAAGCCTACCTCGAAGGCAACATGCCCGACAACGATCAGATCCGCGCGCTCGTCCGCCGCGGCACGATCGACGTCAAGTTCCACCCGATGTTCTGCGGCACCGCCTTCAAGAACAAGGGCGTTCAGCCGCTTCTCGACGCTGTTGTCGACTACCTGCCGTCGCCGCTCGACATTCCGGCGATCAAGGGCATCGACTTCAAGACCGAAGCCGAAATCGAGCGCCACGCTGACGACAGCGAGCCGCTTTCCATGCTCGCGTTCAAGATCATGAACGACCCGTTCGTCGGCTCGCTGACCTTCGCGCGCATCTACTCGGGCAAGCTCGAAAAGGGCTCCTCGGTTCTGAATACGGTCAAGGACAAGCGCGAGCGCGTCGGCCGCATGCTGCAGATGCACTCGAACTCCCGTGAAGACATCGAAGAAGCCTTCGCAGGCGACATCGTTGCTCTCGCCGGTCTCAAGGAAACCACCACGGGTGACACGCTCTGCGACCCGCTGAAGCCGGTTATCCTCGAGCGCATGGAGTTCCCGGAGCCGGTCATCCAGATCGCTATCGAGCCGAAGTCCAAGGGCGACCAGGAAAAGATGGGCCTCGCGCTCAACCGCCTGGCAGCCGAAGACCCGTCCTTCCGCGTGAAGACGGACCAGGAATCCGGTCAGACGATCATCGCCGGCATGGGCGAACTGCACCTCGACATCATCGTCGACCGCATGCGTCGTGAGTTCAAGGTAGAAGCAAACGTCGGCGCGCCGCAGGTTGCTTACCGCGAAACCATTACCCGCATGACCGAAGAAGATTACACGCACAAGAAGCAGACCGGTGGTACCGGCCAGTTCGCGCGCGTCAAGATCATCTTCGAACCGAACCCGGAAGGCGAAGACTTCAAGTTCGAATCGAAGATCGTCGGTGGTTCCGTTCCGAAGGAATACATCCCGGGCGTCCAGAAGGGCATCGAAAGCGTTCTGTCCTCTGGCCCGCTCGCTGGCTTCCCGATGCTGGGCGTCAAGGCGACGCTCATCGACGGTGCCTTCCACGACGTCGACTCGTCGGTTCTGGCGTTCGAAATCGCCTCGCGTGCTTGCTTCCGTGAAGCAGCCAAGAAGGCCGGCGCTCAGCTCCTCGAGCCGATGATGAGGGTCGAAGTCGTCACGCCGGAAGACTACGTCGGTGACGTTATCGGCGACCTCAACTCCCGCCGTGGTCAGATCCAGGGCCAGGAAAGCCGCGGTATTGCCGTCGTCATCAACGCCAACGTTCCGCTGGCGAACATGTTCAAGTACGTGGATAACCTGCGCTCCATGTCGCAGGGCCGTGCTCAGTACACGATGACCTTCGATCACTACTCGCCGGTCCCGTCGAACGTCGCAACTGAAATCCAGGCAAAGTATTCCGGTCAGAAGTGACCGGAATACCAATTGACCGATAACAAGAATTAGATCCCTTCGGGGGCTAGCAAAATGGAGAGCCGAAAATGGCAAAGAGTAAGTTTGAGCGCAACAAGCCGCACGTTAACATCGGCACGATCGGCCACGTTGACCACGGCAAGACGTCTCTGACGGCAGCGATCACCAAGTACTTCGGCGAGTTCAAGGCGTACGACCAGATCGACGCCGCTCCGGAAGAAAAGGCCCGCGGCATCACCATTTCGACGGCGCACGTCGAATACGAGACGGCCAACCGCCATTATGCTCACGTCGACTGCCCCGGCCACGCCGACTACGTCAAGAACATGATCACCGGTGCCGCCCAGATGGACGGCGCGATCCTGGTTTGCTCGGCCGCCGACGGCCCGATGCCGCAGACCCGCGAGCACATCCTGCTTGCCCGTCAGGTCGGCGTTCCTGCTATCGTCGTGTTCCTCAACAAGGTCGACCAGGTTGACGACGCCGAGCTTCTCGAACTCGTCGAGCTCGAAGTGCGCGA
>NZ_JBNDHT010000140.1:0-18340 GCF_056755115.1 Rhizobium sp. SVR5-2C
TATGGCGCTCGGCTCGATGGACCCGGAAATCGCCGTCGACAGCGACGAAGTGCTGATCAAGGGCATGGTCTTCATCCTGCATCCCAACCAGTATTTCCCGGACACCGGCTACATGATGTGCGGCGAACCTGTGCTGATCACCGACGAGGGCGCGCAGCCGCTCACGAGCCGCATGGGTCGGCTCGATACGATCGCAATTTGAGGAGACCATCTTGCTGTCCATGGAACCCTCGATCAAACGCGGCCTGACCTTCTGGGATCGGGCGCTGATGTCCGGCGACGAGTTCTTCGAACGCATCCGTCTGGTGCGCGAGGAAATGCGCCGAATGCAGCTCGATGCCCTCGTGGTCTCGGGCAATATGTATGAGGATGCCGATCTTTTCTATCTCGTCGGCGGAAATGTCGACGGTACGCTGGTGCTGACGCTCGACGGAGAGCCTTCGATCTTCACCGCAAGCGGTAGCCGCGAGAGCTTCTTCCTGCGCGAGCAAACCTGGATCGGTGATGTGTCCTATCAGGGCGGACTGGTCGGTTCCGCCGTCCGTGCCGGGCTGGAAGAACGCAAGGTGACGTCCGGCCGGGTCGGTACCGTCGGCCTGCAGGTCATGCCGAACCGCCCGTACCAGGATCTCGTCAACGCATTGGCGGGTTATGAGCTGGCGGATTTTTCCGCAGTCCTCCTAAGTGTCAGAAGCCGCATGCGCCCGCGTGAACTGACCGCGGCCCGCATCGCGCTCGGCATGACGGAAAAGGCCGCGGCCGCGGCGGAGAAAGTTTTTGCCGATGGCGCATCCAATGCCGCCGCGGTCATCGAGGCGGAACGGGTCGCCCGCTTTGCCGGCGCATGGGATTTCCGGGCGCTAGCCAATCTGAACAGTGATGATCTGCGACCCTATGAACGGCATTCGGACGAGCGGCGCGGCCAGCTGCTTCTCTGGGTCGCAACCCGGTATCAGGGTTATTGGGCGGATCAGGTCGTAGGCGCGACAAGTGGGCCGGACAGCGAAGCCGTCCGCGCCGTTGAGGCCATGGTCCAGGCATCTCGTCCGGGCACCTCGGCTTCGGCGGTCGCAAAGGCCGGTCTCGCGGGGCTTTCCGAAAATGGTCGCCGATCCGCGCTCGCATATGGTCTCGGACGCGGGATCGGCATCGAGTTGAACGGTCTACCGAAGATCAGTCCCAACAATGTGGCGCTGATTGTCGAGGGCTCGCTTCTTTCGTTCCACATCTTTGCGCGAGGCGAGACGGAAACGTCCTTCGCCGGCGCCATGGTGCAGGTCGGAAGGGAAGGGGCTATGCCATTGACCTCGTTGACGCGATGAAAACCGGGTGCGGTCGATGATTGCGGAAGCATGGGCGAGGGAGTTTCGTGACGGCTCGTTAATCGGGCCAGAGACTCGTCGGCATATCGACCTGCATGTGGCCGATACCATGGTCGCTTTCTTTGCCGGTCATGCCTCGGCGGAAGCGATGGCGCTTGCGCGCTTTTTCGCGTGCAAAGGTTCGGGCAGTCCGGATCGACTGGCGTCAGCCATTGCCGCCATGATCCGGCGGACGGAATGCGATAATATCCATGTCGCATCCTGTATCACAGCCGGTTCGATCGTCATTCCGGTGGCTTTGGCTTTTTCGGCGGAAAAGCCCGATACCGAAGCCTTCGATCGTGCCGTTGCGGCCGGTTATGCCGTCGGCCTTCGCATCGGCGCGGCGCTTGGCGGGGCTGTCGCACTCGTAACGGGTATCTGGCCGACTTATTTCGCGGCGCCGATCATTGCGGCCGCGACGGCGTCGGTGGCGCTTGGCCTCAATGAAAAGCAGATCGCCGCAGCGCTCGGTCTCGCAGCGGCGGGTGCCGGAGGCAGGCTCGGGCGCATTTCGGGATCTCCCTCCGGGCGGTGGCTCATGCTCGGCGAATCCGTCGGTAAGGGATGCCGCGCGGCACTGGCGGCGGCCAAGGGGTTTCAGGGAGATATCGGGCTGATCTCGCCGGAATGGCTTGCCAGCCTCGCCGATCCGAAATTCATCCGCCCGGAAGCGTTGACCGGCGGCGACGGTATCGAGACTGTGGGCCTGAAGCCGTTCGTGGCAGCGCGCCAGGTCATCAACGCTATCGCGGCGTTTCGAGCGATCCTGGAGCAGGGCGTCGATCCGCAGTCGATCGAGCGGATCGAGATCTGCGTACCGCCTATCCATGCCGCAATGGTGGCCAAGCCTGCGATACCCGGCGACCGGCTGAGCACGATTGCCAACATGCACGCCCAGATCGCCACGGCGGCGCTCAATCCGGAACTGCTCTTCGATATCGAACGGGACGACCAGCCGACGGAGGCGATTATCGCCTATGGCCGTAAGGTGGAGATCGTCGCGGACCAGGCACTGGATGTTCATCTGCCGGATATCTGGGCGGCACGGGTGAAGGTATTTTCCGGTGATCGGCAGTTCGAAGAGGTCTGCACCTCCGTGTCGGGCGATCCCTCTCGGCGAGACAATGCGGCGCTCGTCGAAATGAAGCTGCAGCGCATGGTGCCCAGGCGATATCAGGCAATTTGCAGGCTGCCGGGACTGGGCATTGGCGAATATGGTCGTACAAAGTGGCGAGCCGGCCTTTGGCAGGAAATGCTGAGCATTCTCGACAGCATCTGGCTGTGAGAATCTAACTTTTCAGATCTTCCCGGCGTTGAGGATCAGGCCCTCAACGCTCGCGGGGGTTCTGTCGTTGCTTCTGCCTTGTCGAGCCCGAGGATCCGCTTGGCATTGCCGTAGAACAGCTTCTGCTTGTCTTCCTCGGAAAGATCGAGTTCCGCTAGCAGTTTCAGGCAGACTGCGGGATCCCAGCAGGGATAGTCCGTGCCGTACATGACGTTGTCGATACCATAATATTCAATGGCGAACTTCATGCCGAGGCTGTGCGGCGAGACCGTGTCGGTGAACATCCGCTTCATATAGGTGCTCGGCGGATGCGGCAGGCCGACACGCGCGCCGTTCTTGTCCATGCGGCCGGCTTGGTAGGGCAGGGCCCCGCCAGTATGGGACATGACGACCTTGAGGTTCGGATAACGCTCCATCAGGCCGGAGAAGATCAACCGCGAGGCTGCGACACTGACTTCCATGACGCGGCCCATCGTGAGATGCAGCGCGCCTTGATAGCCGGGCAGCAGGTCCTGGAAGATCGCATCGGTCGGGTGGATGAACACCGGAATGTCGAATTCGGCGACACGGGCATAAAAAGGCTCCAGCCGCTCGGCGTCGATGAAAGGATCATTGCCGACGCTGCCGGGCAGGTTGACGCCCATCAGGCCGAGCTTGCCGACTGCATGGTCGAGCACTTCGAGCGCCACCTTTGTGTCGGTCAACGGTACAGCGGCGCTGGCCCAGAGACGGCCGGCATATTTGCGCTGCGCGGCGGCCATTTCCTCGTTCCAGAACATCGCGTCGTCGCGGCCCTGCTCTACCGGAATGTCGGAGAAGTGGATCGACAGCGGGCCGATCGAACAAACGACGTCGATCTGATGGCCGAGGCTGTCCATGTACGCGAACTGCCGCTCCAAATCGAACCACTCCGGTTCTAAATTCAGGAGCCCGGTCGCGCCTTCCTTGCGCCAGTAGTGGTAACCGTCCTTGTTCGGTGCCGCCTTGGGATAGTCCTTGCGCTTGGAAAGCTGCTCAAAGAACGCCTTCGGCCACCAATGAAAATGGGAATCCAGAATGCGCATGGGCATCCTCCTGCACCTATAAGTTCTATCGGGAATTCACGCGCTCAGAATGCTGTCCCGTTGGGGGAAACTTATAGCGCTAAGTGCGGGATATCACGAGCGCTTTTGCGGTCACAATACGATAATTTTGGGGAGATGGCCACCTTTGCTGGCGCAAACCCATCGTCATTTACGAGCAGAATCGGTGGCACTGTAAACTCAACTTGGGATGGCTTTGCTACGGGAATTCGGCTTTGTCTCAGGCAGCGTGGAGGTGCGCGATCTGGCACTACGTTTGCATGGCTGCGGCTCGCAGTTCGCGATGATGGTCGGATGGAAGGTCATGTCAGGGAATGCTAAACCGGTTTGCGATCGGATCGTGGATGGAGACGAAGCGCTGAAGATGCAATGCTGACTTGAAGCGCTTCTTGAACCTCTCGCGTCTTCCATCGTCCGGAAAATCGTCCTATTTTCTTCGCATGGTGCCACGACGACGCGGAACGCCATCGGTGTCCGAGCGCGGCCGGCATCGGAGCATCCTTTGAGCGTTTCGTTTCAAGACCACTCGAGGCTGCCGGTTCAGCGGCACAAATCCACGAGGAGACAAGCGATGGGCGCACCGACACCGGACAACATCATGCAGCTGGGCCTGGGCTTCTGGGCCTCCAAGACAGCGCTCAGTGCGATCGAACTCGGTGTCTTCACCGAGCTCGCCGCGGGCCCGGCCGACCTGACGGCATTGCAGGCCAGGCTCAAGCTGCATCCCCGCTCGGCCCGCGATTTCCTCGATGCCCTGGTTGCCCTGAAGCTGCTCGAACGCGACGACGACATCTACCGCAATAGCCCCGATACGGACCTCTTCCTCGACAGGGCCAAGCCGTCCTATATCGGCGGCATCCTCGAAATGGCCAATGCTCGGCTCTACGGCTTCTGGGGCTCGCTCACCGAAGCCCTGCGGACGGGGGAAATGCAGAACGAAAGCAAGCATAAGACGGACTTCTTCGCCGCGATCTATGCGGAACCGGAACGGCTGCGCGGCTTCCTCAGGGCCATGAGCGGCATCAGCGCCGGGGCGGCGCAGGCGATCGCAGCCAAGTTCGATTGGTCGAAATACACGACATTCGCCGATGTAGGCGCGGCGCAGGGCATGGTACCGGTGGTGGTCGCGCGGGCTCATCCCCACCTGAAGGCGATCGGCTTCGATCTGCCCGCCGTGCAGCCGATATTCGAGGAGTTCGTCGCCCAGCAGGGCCTCTCCGACCGTATCCGCTTTCAGGGCGGCAACTTCTTCGACGATCCGATGCCGAACGTGGATGTGATCGTGATGGGACATATCCTGCACGACTGGGATCTCGCCGAGAAGAAGCTGCTGCTGGAAAAGGCCTTTGCCGCGCTGCCGAAAGGCGGGGCCGTGATCGCCTACGACGCCGTCATCGATGACGAGCGCCGCGAGAACGCCTTTGGGCTCCTGATGAGCCTGAACATGCTGATCGAAACCCCCGGCGGATTCGATTATACTGGCGTCGACTGCCAGGCATGGATGCGTGAAGCGGGCTTCGTGTCCCCGCGCGTCGTGCCGTTGGCGGGGCCGGATTCGATGGTGATCGGATTCAAGGGCGATGTCACGTTGTTTCATCACTGATCGAAGATGGTGTGACCCTGCAAAGTCAGGCACGCGCGCCGGTCACGGCCTTCCAGTGCGCCATGGCGTGGATACAATGGATGTGGGTAGCGAGAGCTGGGCGTTTTTGATGCGACGCGACAAAGAGATTTCTGACTGCCGAAAAAATCGACACAAAGCGTTGCAGGCCGCCGGCCGATCGAAATCCCTGCATCATTCGTTCTCGTTTTCGCAGCGGTAAGTGAGAGTTCTCTGACCGATTGTTGAGACCTTTGTGAGATCGATGTTCGACATCTGGCATGACTTTCCGTTTTGCCGCGCCGTACGATCGCAGTTTGTCGGTGATGATGCGCTTTGGCCTCAGACCTTGCTTCTCTAGCAGCCGGATCAGCACTCGCTTGGCGGCCTTGGTGTCGCGACGGGTCTGGACGATTTCATCGAGAACGTAGCCGCTCTGATCGACGGCGCGCCACAGCCAGTGTTTTTGGCCGCTGATGGAAATCACCGCCTCGTCCAGGTGCCAGATGTCTCCTCGCGAAGGCTTCTTACGGCGCAGTCGCTTTGCGAAGGCCGGACCGAATTTGCGGCCCCATCGCCGGATCGTTTCATACGATACCACAATCCCACGCTCAAACAGCATCTCCTGAACCAGCCGCAGGCTCAGAGGAACCTAAAATAGAGCGAGACCGCATGGGCGATGATCTGCGGCGGAAAGCGGTGGTTCTTATAGTTGACGGTGGGTTCGCTCATCTCCACCCCATTATCCGCGAACCGTTAAGCCACAGACAACGGGACATCGCCGTCAGGCGACCTTGTGGGCCTCGCCGACCGCGACGAAAAATTCAAACTTCCGGCCGGCCGCGGCGATGAGTTCGCCAGAGGCGGGTGGCCTGACCCCAGAGATAGCCCGAGGCCAGTCGTGCAGTCGTGAGACATGTTTATCCCGTTATGCCTAATTCGGCATAAGGGGATTTATCCCGAGCCGGAGACTACGCCGAATCCATTCCCGAGAGCCCGCGATTTCCGATAATGCCGACGGTAAGCTCGGCATATTTTCTGGGGCGACGTCAACAATGCGCCAATGCAGTATCGAACCTATCCTGGCTCCAGGACGCCCCGGAGCCAAGTAGTTGGCTGTTCTAATCAAGCTGGAAGAAGCCCGGCTGCGCGATAGCTCTTGATCATCGAGTCGAAGAGCGAGATGTCCGAACGGCTTCGTGCAAGAAGCTGAGCTCCGGCAATCGCAGCGAAAACTGCACGCGCACGCTCTTCGCTCTCCGCGGCCGCAACTAAGCCGGCTTCGATCAAACGCTCGCGGAGCCAAGCTACATTGATATCGGCGAAGGTCTGGACCTCTCTCCTTACTGGTTCCGGAAGATCGTCGTATTCGGCGCCTAGGAAGCTTCCCAGGCAAAGGCGATTTCCGTTTTCGAGCGACATCCGGAACGTGTTTGGATACTCGCGCAGGCTTTCGACCGGATCGCCTTTGTGGCTAGCAACTTCTTCCAGCCAAGCTTTTGTATCTTGCCAATACCGTTCGGCGATCGCGGCCGCGAGGTCGGCTTTGCTCGGGAAGTGGTGATAGATGCTGGCGGCTTTGATCCCAACCTCGCTCGCAAGATCACGCAGATTGAGGCCACCGTAGCCATGCGCCTGGGCGCTTTGGCGACCTGCCGCCAAAATAGCTTCCTTCGCGTTTGTACTCATCGTGGCCTTTCATTCGTCAACCTACCAAATGTTAGATAAGGGTTGACGGACCAAAAGTGAAGACCTAGTTTCACA
This sequence comes from Rhizobium sp. SVR5-2C, assembly GCF_056755115.1. Taxonomy (NCBI): domain Bacteria; kingdom Pseudomonadati; phylum Pseudomonadota; class Alphaproteobacteria; order Hyphomicrobiales; family Rhizobiaceae; genus Rhizobium; species Rhizobium sp. SVR5-2C. The sequence goes on from NZ_JBNDHT010000140.1 coordinate 7,096, forward strand.
CCTACCATCTGTTAGTTAGGGACACTTTAATGACAAACGAATTGATCTATTCCGACGCAACGAAACTGGCCGAGCTCGTCCGCTCCAAGGAAGTTTCCCCTGTCGAAATAGTACAGGCGCACCTGAACCGTATCGAAGCGGTGGACCGTGACGTCAACGCAATCGTGACCGTTGTCGATGGAGCGCTTGAAGCTGCCAGGGCGGCGGAAGCGGCCGTGCTCTCGGGCGAAGATCTCGGCCCGTTGCACGGTGTGCCGTTTACGGCCAAGGACTCGATCGATACTGTGGGCGTGTTGACCCAACGCGGCTCGCCGATCTTCAAAGGGCGCCTCCCGGACGCAGACGCGACCAGCGTCGCACGCATGAAGAAGGCCGGCGGCATCCTCCTTGCCAAAACCAACCTGCCGGAATTCTCCTACTGGATCGAGAGCGACAACCTTCTCTCCGGCCGTTCGAACAACCCTTGGGATCTGGAGCGCACGCCCGGCGGCTCGAGCGGCGGTGAATCGGCCGCCATCGCCGCCGGAATGTCGCCGATCGGCCTCGGCACGGATCTTGCCATCTCGGTTCGCGGCCCGGCGGCGCAGACTGGCATCACCTCGATGAAGGCGACCCATGGACGCGTTCCGATGACTGGCATCTGGCCGCGTGCGCCTCGTCGGTTTTGGCATGTCGGTCCGATGGCCCGGTCGGTCCGCGACGTCGCGCTGGCCTTCTCGCAACTGGCCGGGCCTGACGGGCATGATGCGTTCGCCACCAGTACGTTCGATGTGGGTATCGGTCGCGAGCCGTTCCGTCAGCTCCGCGTCGGTTGGATGGTCGGTCCAGGCTTCGGCCCCGTCGATCCCGAAGTCGCGGCTACCGTACAGGCCGCCGCCAACGCGTTAAAGGATATCGGCGTCTTCGTCGAGCACGTCGGCATCCCAGCGTTGGAGCGAGACTTCGCCCTCGACGTCTTCAACCGTCTGCACGTGATGGAAATGAAGCCAGCTTTCGAGGAGGCCACCGCCGGCCGCAGAAAGGACGAGCTCTACAAGATGGCGAAGACCATGCTCTCGTTGCCAGATACTTCGATGAAGGATTACATCGACGCCGAGCAGGCGGCCGAGAGGCTGCGCGACGGCTATGCCGACTACTTCTCCCGTTACGACGCGCTCATCACCCATGTGCTGCCCATTCCGGCCCACAAGCACGGCGTCGAGGAGTTCACCATCGACGGCCAGACTGTCGATGCGACCTATCTGCAGGGCGCGACCGTGCCCCTCAACGTCACCGGCCTGCCGGGCGTCTCGATGCGGTTCGGTACGAGCACGGAGGGTCTGCCAATCAATGTCCAGATTGTGGGCAAGTGGCAGGCGGAATCGACGATCCTCCATATCGCCTCGCTGTTGGACATCGTGAGTCCTGTCCGCAGTCTTCACCCGAACCTCTGACGCAGCGATAATCGAACGGATTGGGAGTCGCTGTCGCAGAGCTCCGTAACGAACGTGGACTATCGCAACCAGTTATTGCGATAGCCTATGGCCGCACGGGCCAACAGTGGCCAAAATGCTGCATACGAAACGGTTGGGCCATCAGCGATACCGCAGCACGCGCGCCGCGGTATCGAGCCCCTAGTCAGAGCCGGTCAAGAAGCAATAGAAGTTTGTCGTCTGCCTTGAAGCGCTGGTAGGGTCGATCGTTGAATGGATCGACTTTGGCGATTGCCGCCTCTTTGATCGCCAGATGGGCATGCAGATACGGCTGCGTTGAGCGTGTGGATTCGCGGCCAAGCCAGAACGAGATCACCGTGCTATCGACGCCGGCGTCGAGCACCTCCATTGCCGCGCTGTATCCGAGTACATGCGGCGAAACGCGCTTCGCCTTCAGGGATGGGCATTGCTCAGACGCCGTCCTAACATGCTTCGCCAACGAATACTGTACTGCATCCGAGCTCATCCGCGATCCATGCACTGTCGGAAAAAGGATGTTGCAGCGACCTGCACGTCGCTCATTGATCCAGACCGTCAACGCAGAGTTCAACATCTTGGTGACCGGCGTGACGCGCTCCTTGCGACCTTTGCCGAAGCACCGAATGGCTGACGTTCCGAGCGTCACCGCGTTTCAATCGAGGCTTACGAGTTCCGAGAGGCTCATGCCGGTCTGCACGGCGGTGAGCAACAAGGCGTAATCACGGCGACCTATCCATGTGCGGCGATCAGGCGATGCCAGAATGGCTTCAATCTTGTCGCGGAAAAATTGGCCAGACGACGTTAGCGGGGCGATCAGCGCGGGCGACCATCTACAGCTTGAGGTCCGTCCCGAAGTCGTTAACGCGCCCAAATCATTTTTCAGCAACTTCCGTCCGGGGCGTGCCAATATAAGCTGACGGTTTGGGCGCGCACCTCGCAGCGCAACTCAGTTGGCTATGGTGCCGCCGCCGTCTACCGTGACGGTCGACCCGGTGGCGAACGGGTTTGTGGTCACGAACAGGATGGCAGCGGCGATGTCCTCGGGCTGACCCACACGGCGTGCCGGCAGGTGCGCCGCGGTTTTTGCGAACATGGCCTGGCGGTTCGCTTCGCCCATCTTCGCGTGAAGCGGCGTATTGATCAGACCCGGCGAGACGGTGTTGACGCGGACAGGGGCCCGCTCGAGCGCGAGGCCCCGTGCCAGCGCCTCAAGAGCCGCATTGATCGCGCCCTGGAGCACCGAGGTTGCGTTGGGCCGGTGCGAAAGGTAACCCGACACGAACGTGATCGAGCCGCCGTCGTTGACTTTTGCCGCCTTGGCCACCCGGAAGGCACCGAAGAACTTGCTATTCATGGACGCCCGCGCATCGGGAAGCGTGAGATCAGCAACTTGCCCTGTCTTGGTTTGCGCCGCAGCGACGATGACGTGATCGAAGGGGTTGGCCACAGCGAAATAGGCCTCCACCGAAGCATCGTCGGTGATATCCAACGCTGAACGCTCCGGACGCGACACCCGCGCACCGGCGGCGGCAAAAGCATCAGCGACTGCGCCGCCGATGCCGCCGGAGGCTCCGACGACGAGCACGCGGGCACCGTGGATATTTATGGTCATGGAAAGCTCCTACTCTGTCGGCGCCAGGAGGCCGATCACATCGGGATAAGGCGCTGCTCAAGGGATCGAGCGAACGACGCCGCCGTCGACGCGCAGTGCGGCGCCGCTCGTACCGGAGGCCTGCTCCGAGCAGACGTAAACCACCATGTTCGCGACTTCTTCAGTCGTCGTGAACCGGTTGATGAGCGTCGTCGGGCGCATCGTCTTCAGGAAGTTCTGCTCCGCCTCCTCCTGCGTGATACCCTGTTCGTCGGCAGTTGCCTTCATCCAATTGGACAGGATTTCGGAGCGGGTCGGCCCTGGCAACACAGCGTTGACGGTCACTCCGGTTCCGCCGACCAGCTCCGCAAGGCCCCTGGACACGGCGAGTTGCGCTGTCTTGGTCATGCCGTAGTCGATCATCTCCTTGGGAATCATGATTGCGGACTCGCTGCTGATGAACACGACCCGTCCCCACCCACGCTTAACCATCCCGGGCACATAGTGTCGCGCAGCGCGAACGCCGCTCATCACATTGAGTTGGAAGAGATCGAGCCACTCGCTGTCGTCCTGGTCGAAGAAACCGTTGAGATGCGCCGTGCCGACGTTGTTGACGAGAATGTCAGCATCCGCCACCTGAGCTAAGAGGGCTGCGGATCCCGCGGCCGTCGAAAGGTCGGCGGCGATGCCCGTAAGGTCGGCGCCGGGCAGCAGCGCACGCAATTCCTGCAACGCTGAAGCGACGCGCTGGTCTCCGCGCCCATTGATCACGACCGATGCGCCCGCGCGCGCGAGCCCCTCCGTGATCGCGCGGCCTATGCCTGCCGTCGATCCGGTGACGATGGCCTTGCGGCCTTTGAGTTCGATATTCATGCTGTTCGTCTCCTATAGTGCTTAAGCTGAGTGATCCGTCGGGGGAGAAGGGCCAGAAGCGTGTGCGGCTCCACGTCCGATCGCACGCGCGCGAATGAACTTCGGTAAGCTTGCGTCGAAAGCGTCAAGTCTGGGCGGTGCGGCGTAAGCTTGAGGGCGAGCGAGTCAAGCCGCCTTCTTCGAAGCTTCCGCCTCCGCTGCGCGAGCGAGCATTTCAACCCAGTCTTGATGATAACGGTAGAGCGCACCGGGATGTTTGTGCCCGAGCAAGTCGAGAAACCACTCCCCCTGTTGCGTTTCCTCGGTCAGCACATGGCAGCCATCTTTCGTGGGTGTGATGACCCAACCGTGGTATGCGCTCGAGCCGGTCTCGTCGCCGTCGACCGTCGTAGCCCAAGCGAGCCGGCGTAAAGGCTCGAACTCAGTCACGGTGAGGCTCATCGGGAATCCGACGGTGACACGGCTGTACTTGGTTCCGAGCGTCAGTTCCGCCTCACCGGACAGTATCTTGACCTGGTCTTCGGGGGGGAAGTAGCTCGACCAATTCTCGGCGTCGACGAGTAGCTTCCAAACCACCTCGGGCGGGGCCTTAACATCGATATCGTTTAGCGCATAGATGGCCGATGTTCTCGGATCATATCGATCTGGCCAGATTACATGGTCGTACACGGTTCATTTGTCCTTTTTGAACAGGTCTTGGAAGATCAATGGTGCCCAGCTCTTGTCGCGTGCCTGTACGAGCTGGCCGCCGTCCGCGATCTTCCCGAGACTGACCGGCGCGTAGCCGAGTTGCTCGATCAGGGCGGCGACCGTTGCGGTCGCGCCTTCGTCGTCGCTCGACAGGAAGATCACCCGGCGGCCGTCGGCAGTGGCAGGATCCTGTGCGAGTACGCCCGCGGGCAAATGATTGAATGCCTTCACCAGGCGCGCGCCAGGCAGCGCCTTTGCCACGACCGCCGAGGAGGGAAGACTGTCCAGGTCGGATAGTGGAACGCCATAGGCATTGGTCACGTCTATGACGACCTTGCCCTGCCAATTCACGGCTGCCTTGGCGACGTCTCGGTGCGACCAGAATGGGACGGCCAGCAGCACAATGTCGGCGGAGAGAGCGTCCTCCAACGTCTCAGGGATGACCCCGGGTCCGATAGCCTTGGCTGTGGGTTCGATCGCCTGGGGAGAGCGTGTGGTCGCAACCGCCACCTTATTTCCCGCGCGGCTGAATGATCGCGCAAGCGCTTGGCCGACGGCGCCAAAACCTATGATCGCGTAACTCATATCGCTTTTCCTTCATGTGCAAGCAGCTGATCGCTGCGTCATCGTGAAGGTAGGCTTGCGTGTCCTGGTAGATCAGTGCCGAGGTCCGCATAACAGTGGTGCGTAATCGCACCACTTCCGCTATGTTATGGAGCAAGCAATTTTGGAGGTCGACGCGCATGTCTTCGGCCCGAAAGGTATAGACAATGGACTGGGATGAGGTTCGCTATTTCTTGGCCGTTGCGCGGGAGGGCTCGGTTAGGGCCGCGGCCGCCCGCCTGGGGGTCAATCATTCGACCGTGCTTCGTCGCATCGCGCAACTGGAGCAACAACTTGGTGCACGCCTGTTTGAGAAAATGCCGTCCGGTTATACTTTGACAACTGCCGGTGAAGAGGTCGTGCAGTTCGCGGCGGAGATGGAGGCCGCATCAAATCAGTTACAGACGCGCGTATTTGGCCGCGACCAAGGTGTGCGCGGTCGCCTGCGTGCGACGCTTGCCCCGACGCTGGCGTCGCATCTGCTCATGCCGGACTTCATTGAGTTCGCACGGCTCTACCCGGACGTCGAAATGGAGATCCTGTCTTCTGATGAACCGGTCAACCTAACCAATCGCGAAGCAGAAGTCGCAATTCGGGTGGTCTACGACCGCGACGCGCTACCGGCCAATCTACACGGTCTGAAGGGACCAGAGATTTCCTCGAGTGTGTACATCTCGCGCGATGTTCTCGCGGCATGGCGGACGGATACAAGCAAGCCCGTCCGCTGGATCATTAAGAACAGGTACGGCCACCCGGATTGGACCCGCCCAAACGATATCCCGACATCGGAGGTCCTGTTCAGGACTACTGATGCGGCAGCTCAGATCGCTGCCGTGCGCCAGGGACTCGGGATGACGCTGTTGCCCTGTTTCGTGGGCGACACCGATCCTCTGCTGACAAGGGTTCCTGGATCGCGCCTGCAGGTCCACGGCACATTGTGGCTCCTGACATATGGCGAGACCCGTAAGACCAAGCGTGTCCGCCTCTTCACGGAATTCCTGGCGCGTCGACTCTCCCGCTACGCCCCGCTGCTTGCCGGTCTGGGCTCAGCTTCCGAGTAAGAACCTGCGAGGCGCAGTTACCCAGGGTGCAAGTAAAGACCGGAGAGCGCTTGCCATTAGCGGAGCCGACGCCACCAATCCCCGCCGCTTCTCTGCTGCGCGGTCACGCTAGACAGGTGGTGCATAAGCGCACAGCCGGTGTCGGGAAATCGCGAATCCTGCGTGGGCGCCTGTGTTCCTAACTAACTCCGTGAGAGGCCGAGCCGGCAGTCGGTTGTGGCGACCTAAAGGAGGTATCCGCATGAGCACATTGGAGAACAACATGTTCGAAGCAATCAAGTGGCCCGCAGACATGGCGCCCAGCCGCTCTCCGATTCATTTTACCAACGAGCTTGAGGTTGCCGCCTCTCCTGAAACCATCTGGTCGCTTCTTGTCGATACAACGACATGGCATCGCTTCTATCCGGGCGTCGCAGAGGTGCAACTGCTCGACGGTCATGAGGTCCTGCAAGCTGGCACGCGATTCGAAACCAACCTGGCTGGGCAGGACGTCTATGCGTCTGTGCAGGAGTTCGAACCCATCAGCCGCATCGCATGGGGTGGTGGTCCAAAAGCTTCCAAGGAATCCAAGGCTTATCACGCTTGGATCATCACGCCGACGTTCGGCGGTTGCCATCTGTGGACGGAAGAGACGATGCAGGGGCCGCTGTGGATTGAGTTGGCGAAAGAAGCTCCAGATATTTTCTGGCGCACCCATGAGAAGCTTCTGCAGGACCTCGCGGCGGTAGCGCTCGAGCGCGAAGCACAGAAAAGTCGGAAGATCGGTGGGTAATGCGGTTCGGGTACTGACTAGCAGCGCACTCACGTCACGCGACACGCGCTTGCATACGTGATCGGTTCGGCCGGCGGAACTTCGTCGGCCACATCGCCAAGCACGCCGGTGCCGCGGCGTTCGTCGCCGACGACGTCCTCGCTTCGGAGCGGCCATTCCCCACCGCAGTCATCGACTTCCGGGCGCAGCACGAGGGTCTGTTACAAGCCTCTTGTCCAAAGACATACCCGCTAACAATTCACCTGCGCGTGTGTCTGTATGAGGGCCCCAATCAAGATCCCTCTTCCAACGTGAAGCCCGTGTGAGGGATATCAGATCTGTGTATTTGCCTTGGACGTCCACGAAATGCCGCCCTTAATCGAATGGTCGGTCTCCCAAAAGCGTCGGCTTGGAACGCTATCTCTCCTCCTTTGATATATTCGATTTTCGGCGTCGCTCGCTTAAGTGTAGGCGAAAAAAAGTGCCATCTGTTCGTCTTTGAGGACAACGAGAACGTCAGAGCGTTTTGGGAGCCCGCCGGAGCGAGTCGACGTGTTGAGCTTGCTCTATACCCGCTTCCCGTGGCCACCACGCAGCGCATTCGCTACGTCAGGAACGGCCTCTCTGCCTTGAGTGTTTCAGCCAGCGCTTCGCTGAAGGCGGCGATCGGGCGGGCCAGCCGACCGACGGGTGGGCGATGCAGAACCCAGGAGGTGACTTTCGGGCGGAAATCCGGCGTGTCGATGATCTCGACTGCATCGCGCCAGGGGCTGCCGGCCAGCGCCGCCGGCGTGACGATGCCGATGCCGAGACCGCGGGCGACGAGCGACATTCTGAGATCGGCGGTCATGGCTTCGACGCCGACGTTGAATGGCAGCCGTTCGACTTCGAAACGGTGATGGATGAAGGCGCGGAAGCCGCAGCCCGTCTGATTCATGATCCAGGGAAACCTCGAAAGCTCATGGAGCCTCGGTGTCTTGGGAACGTTGAGCGATGGAGCGGCCACCAGAAGCACGCCGTGCGTTCCGAGATTGTTGCCGACGACATCTTCGGGCGGGTGAACGCCCTCCGGCAGGCAGACCGCCACCGCATCGAGCTGACTATGAGCGACCTGACCGACAAGCTGCGGCGACCAACCGGAGAAAATGCGCAGCGTCAATTGCGGGAACTGGCTGCGTAGCCGGTCGAGCGGCGGCGAGAGGGCCGCCTCTGAAAGATAGGGCATGACGCCGAGACGGAACTCGCCGCCGATCGTCCCGGCCGGCGAGACGCCGGCCTTCAGATCGTCCAATGAGCGGAGCACGCGGCGGCCGTGCTCATAGGCCTCGCGTCCGGCCGCCGTCGGCTTAAGCGGCTTGGATTGCCGGTCGAGGAGGGCAATGCCGAGACTGTCCTCAAGGTTCTGCACACGACGGGTGATGCCCGGTTGGGTCAGGTTGATCCGCGCCGAGGCTGCGACGATCGATCCTGTTTCCACCACAGCGACGAATGCTTCGAGATCATGGATGTTCATTAAAAATCCGCATAATCATTATCAGCTCATTTCATTTGCCGCATTATGCAGGATAACGATAAACATGGCTATCAATATTAGCAAAATTATGGGAGAGCCCATGTCACCCGTGTCCGAACGCGTCGCGAACAAGTTTGACGAGTTTGAAGAGGAAATGCAGGAAACCACTGCTGGTCCCTCCACTTTGCTTTTTGCCATCGCCACCGGTGTCATCGTCACCAATCTCTTCGCTCCCCAGACGCTTGTCGGCGTCATCGGTCCGTCGCTCGGCTTTTCGGAAAACGGCGCCGGCCTCGTCGCCATGGCGTCATTGCTGGGTTATGCCGCTGGGCTGTTCTTCCTCGTGCCGCTGGCCGATCTCGCCGAAAACCGCCGGCTGGTGGTGCGGATGCTCGTTTCCGCACTGGTCGCAGCCGTTGCTGCGGCCTTCGCACCAACAGGCTGGAGCCTGCTCGTCTTTCTCTTCCTGCTCGGCGCGGCCTGTTCCGCCATTCAGATCCTGGTGCCGATTGCTGCGGCCATGACGCCACCTGAACATCGCGGCCGGGTGATCGGAAACGTCATGAGCGGTCTCATGGTCGGCATTTTGCTGTCGCGGCCCCTGGCTAGTCTCGTCGCCGACATCTGGGGCTGGCGGAGCTTCTATGCCGTCAGCGCTGCGGCCCTCGCCCTACTGACTGGCGTTCTTGCGCTCCGATTGCCGGAACGCCGGCCGCTGGTGAGCACCGGCTACGCTAGCTTGATCGCCTCGCTCTGGCACCTCCTGCGCGATGAGCCGGTATTGCGGATACGGGCCTTCACGGCCGCACTGGTGATGGCGAGTTTCAGCCTTTTCTGGACCGCGGTCGCGCTGCGACTGGCGCAGCCGCCATTCTCCCTTAGCCAAGCCGGCATCGCCCTTTTTGCCCTTGTCGGAGCAGGCGGCGCGGCGGCGACCTCTCCTTTCGGGCGGATGGGCGATCGGGGCTGGACGCGCATGGCGACAACCGCCTCCCATCTGATCTTGATCGTCGCCATGGCGCTGTCCGCATGGGCAGGCGAGGCTAAGACCGGCCATCCCGTGTTTTTCCTGATTCTGCTCGGCGCGGGTGCCGTCATGCTCGATGTCGGCGTTACCGGCGACCAGACATTGGGCCGCAGGGCGATCAATCTGCTACGGCCGGAAGCGCGCGGCCGCATCAACGGCCTGTTCGTCGGCATCTTCTTTCTCGGCGGCGCCGTCGGCTCGGCCCTGGCGGGGACGGCCTGGAGCTGGGGCGGCTGGACCGCGGTCTGCGCCGCCGGCGCAGTTTTCGGAGCGGCGGCACTTCTGACCGGGCTTGCCACAAGGAGCTGACATATCCTGCGGCCCGAATGTTCGTAACGAATAAATAGCGGCATCTTTATTGGGTCTCTGACGACATCATCGATATTGCACGGGCGTAGGTGCGGCCGGGCAGGTGAGGACAGGAGTGGCTGGCGGCGAGGGTGACCACCTGTCGTGAGATCGGCATGACTGGTAGCAGCGGTTGGACCATCGCCTCCACGCTAAATGTTTGCAGCCGTGTAGATTTCGAATGGCAGCATGTGCTGGGAAACGATCGGCGTTCTGTGCGTGTCGAGGGCCTCGGCCATCGCCTTTACGAGCGTGTCCTCAAGAAGCTGGGCAGGGTTGCATACGTGGCCAAGCATTCTTCCCGTCAGCCGCCAGCAAATCCGAATATAGCGGTCTCCTGGATAAATTTTGGCAGACCTGTATCCTCCTACTTTGTGAGGGCGGGAGATGTCGTGGTGACCCGAACCGTCAAGCGATTTCACGTGAGCCTGTTCCATCACTTTGATACCGGACGTCGTTACGTTTTCTTGTTCGGCGGTAATCAATCCAACCGTGTTCAGTTGTCGAGGTATCTAGCCAGCTCGATCGTCGCTGTGAGGCGATAGAGGACTTCGACCGATCTTCGAGACAATGAACTGACGCCTTGTCGAGCACGGCAGGTCGCATGCCTCGTTTCGGTAGCAAGCAATGATCGCGAACGAGAGCAACGTTGAGCGAAAACGCTTCTTCTTTCCTGACGTGCCTGTCTCTCTTTAAATCTAAAGGAGCTTCAGGTTCTCGGCAGACGATTTACCTGATCGGCGATCCTGAACGATCTCGTAGCTGACCTTCTGGCCTTCGCTTAAGATAGCAAGACCCGACCGCTCTACGGCGGAGATATGAACAAACGTGTCGGTCGATCCATCATCTGGCTGGATGAAGCCAAAGCCCTTGGTCTGGTTGAAGAACTTCACTGTCCCATTCGGCATTTCCGATTCCCTTTTTTAGTGTTGGCTCAAGCATAGGAAGAATGGCCAGTGGGATGGCAAGCGGCTACATCATCAGCCAGTGTCGTCGTCGCGATGCGCATGTTGTCGGCGGCGCGCAGCACTCAGTTGTCACAGTCTGCTTACCGGTTGATCCTGTGATTTCAGCTCCAACGCCGAGAGTTTTAAAAATTTCGGCAAGAGTGCGCTTGCTCGAAGTCGGATACTAATATATTACTTTTGGTCAAACCAAGGGGAGGTGATCTTCGATGTATTCAAATGATCGAGTCCAAATGATTGCCGGTGCGGGCGTGCGATGAACACGTCATCCGGCATCACGCGAAAGAAGCGTTCTCTGCAGGGGGTGACGGTGTTATCGCACCAGCGGGCGGCGGCTCCGCGGGCCGCAACACTGGTCTACAATGCGCTTCT